>CAKUYM010000014.1 GCA_934716785.1 uncultured Bacteroides sp.
GCTATAATGATATTGCATCTCCAAGCAAAGTGAAGAGGTGGGTGAAAGGCTTGCCCTTCACCCGCAAACGCCCTATCTATCGGGAGTTCAGAAGAAAGGTGAAGGGGATTAAAGGCACAAGATATGCATACGTTATCCTTATTTTTCTCCTATATATTTGGAAGGAGACACCCCGAAGTGTTCCGTAAAGTGCTTGCGAAGCGTGCGAGTATCCGAATAACCGACCATCTCCGTAATCTCCTGAATCGAGTATCGCTTTTCCAAAATCAATGAAGCGGCCTTACTGATGCGGATACTCCGAATCATATCTATTACAGACAAGTCACTACGCTGCTTAACTTTACGATATAGGGTAGGCTGGCTCATATTCAGTTGCTCGGCAAGCATCTTGACATTAAAGTTCTCATTGGAGAGATTGACTTCTATGACATGAATGAGTTGTTGCAGAAAAACATCCTCCTGTTCCCCCTCTTCCGATTTTTGTTTCAACATCAAAGCTTTCGTATAAATCCTCTTCAACTGTTCGCGCCGCAAGATCAGGTTATCGACTATCGCTTTCAGGATTTCCGGATTAAAAGGCTTCATCATGTAATCATCCGCTCCGCTATACGAGCCCTGCAATATATCCGCATCTTCCGCTTTGGCCGTCAGCATCAGGATAGGGATGTGCGCAGTCTCCTGCCAGGCACGAATCTCCCTACAACATGCAAAGCCGTCTTTTACCGGCATCATTACATCCGAAATAATCAGATCCGGAAGCAGTTCTTTTGCCATACATACACCCTCCTCACCATTATGCGCTTGATGAACAGCATATTTACGGGCAAACAAGCTACAGATATATTCACGGACATCTTCATTATCTTCAATAACCAATAGGCTTTTCTTCGTCTCAGCATTCTGTATTTCATCTGTCGGGACCTGCCGGGACACTTCCGTCTCCCCAACACCACTCTCCTGTTCTATCTCTTCCTGCGGACAATCCACCCATTCGCAAGCATCCTTCAAAAAATGCTCCTTCCCCTCAGGAATATACAACACAAACGTACTCCCCTCTCCCGGCGCACTTTCCAACATGACCACCCCATGGTGCAAATCCATCGTATTTTTCACGATATGCAAGCCGATTCCGATCTTTGTCGAAACCTCCGGTGTACTATCTCCGGTTATGAATGATTCAAAAACACGTTTCTGCAAGTCTTCTGATATTCCCACTCCCGTGTCCGATACAGCTATCTGGCAATACCCGTTTCCATCCTTCAGCACATAAGAAGCAGAGAGCAAGATGCTACCATCCGGAGAGGGTGTGTACTTAAAAGCATTGGAGAGAAGATTCTGCACGGCAGAGAAAATCTTACTCTCATCCACCCAGAACAGCAGTCTCTCTTCCGGCAGATTCACCTCGAAATGCAAGCCTCTGACTTCCGCCATTTGTCGGAAAGGCTCTGACACATTTCTTATCAATTGTCCCAGATCAACCTCCGATATCCGGAGCCTCACCATGCCGGCTTCTATTTTCTGTACATACAGCAGATGGTCAACCAAGGTATGCAATGACGTGGCATTCTTATACATCACCTGCAACTTCTTATAAAAGAACTCAGATAAATCACCTTGTTTTATCAATTCCTGCAACGGAGCAAGAATCAGGGTAAGCGGAGTACGCAGTTCATGGGCAACTCCCGTAAAGAAGTTTTCGCGTTCCATACGCATCTGATGCTCATTCTCCCGTTCCAAATTGACCGTCAGTAATTCATGCCTCATCTGCATTTCGCGTTCCAACCGTTTCTGACGCATCCTTATCAGACGAATGCCATAAACCATTCCACCCAATACCAAAAGAAATATGAAAATACGAAAAAGCAAGGTATTACTCCAATGAGGAAGAATAACGATTTTCAAAGAGGTCACAGCCCCAGTCTGCCCATCCGGGTAAATGCTCCTTACCTCAAAAACATAATCTCCGGCGGACAGGTTGGTGTACACAGCTTTCTCGCCATCATCGGATATCAGCCAATTCTCCTGATAAGGCAGAAGGCGATAGTTGTATTTCTGCTGCTCGTTTGAATAAGACAGATTGTTAAACATTAAAGAGAAGTCCCGATTGTCATTATTCAGTACCACCTTATCCGTATAAGAGATCATCTTGTCGAGCACGACTTGATCGTTTATCTTTTCCCCAATCTCAACAGGACGGTTGTCAACCTCCAAACCTGTAATCAAGACTCGTTCATTGTTCGGCCATCCATCTATTTCATTCGGGTCAAAATAAGTCAGGCTTTGGTTATTTCCAAAAAACAAAGTTCCACAACTGAATAGTGCGGAGCGGTTACTCCCTGCTATATAATAATTATAAAAGAGATGCTGATGCCGGCTATAACGTGATACTCCGGAGTTACTTCCCAGCCAAATATGTTCTTTTCCATCTTCTACGATACAACCGATAAAATTGCTGCATAACCCATTGCTTGTTGTATAAAACTCACTGATTGCATCCAGAGAAGGTGAAAGGAGGGCAAAACCATCGGTATAGCCTATATACAAATTCCCGTCAGAAGATGCCAACAATGAGCGCACCGAACGAGAATCAAGTTCAGCATCGTGCTCATAACCCTTTCGAGCTACTATATCACCGGATGCCGATTCTGTAATCTTACATACTCCCTGCAGGCTTGTCCCCAACCAGATTGCCCCATCTTCCGTTTGGGCAATGGCACGTACCCAAAGAGCTTGCACATTCAAACAACGTTCTATCGGCAACCTCACACATGTCCCTGTTTGTTGTTCATATAAAAGCACTCCCTGCTCCGTGCCAATCCAAAGTCGTCCTCTCCCATCCATATGTAAAGCCCATACGGGAGATTTACTGGCCATTCCATCTATCAATAAGGACCGGGTGTGAAACTTACCGGATTTTATATTATAAACTGTCAGCATGCCATTCTTATTTCCAAACCAAAGGTTGCCTCCGGTAGAATCTTTCAACGCACACAATATAGTTTCTTCCTGTTTCCTTTCCTTTATATCCAACTCTGAAAAGCTGAGTCTTTTCCCTTGAACATACGGCATGTCACTCCGCATTATCCCTTTATGGAAAGTAGCTAACCATATATACCGTTTATCATCCATAAGCATACTGCATATCTCATTATGCCTATCCTGATAATAACGATTATAAAACTGCGCCCTCAAGTCCGAATACATTACCCCACCGCCATTGGTACCGATCCATAAAACACCATTCGGGTCGTAATATGCCGCAATCATACGAGTTTCCAAATTCTGCTGAACTTGGGAGACTGTATTATTATAAATCTCAGTAGTCAGTTTCTGCGGATACTCCTTATCCGGCATCAATAATGTATATCCACTCCAAGTCACCGCCAAATAACGATTGTCATCTATCGGTACGATCTGATAAACATCCGTATGGGAAAGCTGGTTTTCCTTTGCAATTCCGTCATACGAAAGACGGTCAACCTGATGATTCTGTTTGTAATAACGAATGATTCCATGTGAAATTGTAGATATCCAAACAATCTCATCTTTACATAATATAGATGTAATCCCTACAGGCTTTTCTACCTCCAACACAACTTTTTTACACGACTGGGGATTATCAGGATGGAAGAATAATAAATAGCCGGAATTGGTTGCCAAACATAATCCTCTACCGTCAGGACAAATAGCGGAGAAAGATTCTCCCTTTTCAAATAATAACTTAAATTCTTTTTTAAGTTTTATATGAAGTGAACCCGAATGATCCGACTGAAACACCTGTTTCTTCCATTGATACAACTGCAATTTATCTCCAGATATAGCCCAGAAAGAAGTATCATCCATCGGCAATAAACGCAATACAGACACTTTTCTTATCTTTTGTTCCCAAATTGCCGGGATGAAACATTCCTGTTTTCTATTGAAACAATAAAGCCGACTTTCTGCAACAATTCCAAGATAATCTTTAGACAATTCCACTATTTCCTCCACCGAAATGGATATCTCTAAAGGACTAAAATTCTTAATTGTCTTGCCATCGTACCGACTTAAACCATTATTTGTGCCAAACCACATAAATCCATCTACATCCTTATATATACAAGAAACCGTATTGTCTACCAGTCCGTCCTGCATCGTCAACAGCCGAACATCCTTATCAAAAAATGCATAAGCAGAAATCAAAGGATAACTACCGATAAACAAAATAATTACAATTAGATTTAAGTGTTTCATTTTAAAATCAATTTAAAGCAAATGAACGAAATAAAGCTAAAATATACAAAGAAAGCAATAAGAAAATGGCAGATGAATTGAACATGCATGATGAATGAAAAAAGTATGTATGTCCGCAAAGTCCTAATTGACCTACTTTTGTAATACAATCACCTGACGTATAACTTTAAATAAAATGCAATGAGAAAACTAACAGCGTTATTTACTATGTTGTTGTTTAGCATCAACTTCATGCATGCACAGCAACTCAACATCAAGGGTACCGTTATGGACCAAAGGCTTAATGAGCCTATCATTGGTGCAAGTGTATTAGTGGAAGGTACTCCGAATGGAACTATTACCGATATGAACGGTAACTTCTCTCTAAACAATGTTTCTAAAGGCAATGTACTAAAAATATCCTATATTGGATATCAATCTCAGCAAATTACAATCAATGGAAATCAGACTACTTTCAGAATCATCTTAGTCGAAAGTACACAGAATATAGATGAAGTGGTAGTGGTGGGCTTCGGTACACAAAAGAAGGTCAATCTAACCGGTTCTGTTGCAACTGTAGATGCTAAGACATTAGAATCACGACCTGTCACTTCTGTTGCTCAAGCTTTACAAGGAGTAGTTCCCGGATTAAATATCAACGCAAATGATAAAGGTGGTCGATTAGATAAAAATCCGACAATGAATATTCGTGGAAATGGCAACTTAGGAACCGGTTCCAGCGCTTCCCCCTTAGTATTAATAGATGGAGTAGAAGGAGATATCAATGCACTTAACCCGCAAGATATTGCCAATATTTCAATATTGAAGGATGCAGCCTCTGCGGCTGTTTATGGATCTCGTGCCCCTTTCGGAGTTATTTTAGTAACCACCAAATCCGGACATAAAGGAAAAACACAGATACAATACTCTGGTAATATCCGTTGGTCAAGACCTACAAATATTCCTGATATGCTCGACTCGTACAGATTTGCCCAATACTTTAATGCAGCAAACCAAAACAAAGATCCTGGGGCCACAGATCTGTTCGATGCAGATACCATGGATCGTATTCTAAAATACATGAATGGAGAATATGAATACACTTCAGACCCTACCAAACAACAAGGAAGCAATTTTTTTCAATTCAATATGCGTTCCAATGATAATCAAAATTGGCCTCGCAATTTCATAGACAAAACAGCATTCGGGCAAGAACACAACCTCAGTGTTTCAGGAGGTAGTGAAAAAGTGCAATATTATATTTCTGGTGCATTCCTCTCACAAGAAGGTCAAATGAACTATTCCGAAGAGAAGAAAAAACGTTATAATATAACAGGAAAAGTGACCGGAGAAGTCACTAAATGGCTGTCTTTGGATTTTAACACACGACTTATCCGTACAGATATAGAAATGCCAACTTTCATGAAGCTATATGGAGACCGTTTCTTTGCAGAAACCACCAAATTGTATCCAATGATGCCGTTGTATGATAACAACGGTCACTATACCCGCAATCCTAAACTAATGCAGCTGACCTCCGGTGGACGATCAAATACCGTAAACGACAGTTATTTCACACAAGGAGGATTTACGCTCACTCCTTTAAAAGGATTATCTATCCGCGGAGAAGCCACTTACCATACTGAGAGTTATAGACATCTATATGGAGTTAATAAAGTATTTCTATATACACGCGATAATCAGCCGGTAGAAGAAGCATGGTTGGGCGGAGATAATGATTTGGTAGCAGGAAGCACATTTACACAAAGCGAGGCACAACAAATTTCGATGATGACCACAGCTTTATATGCAGATTACAACTATTCCATCTCCAACCATAACTTTAAACTGATGGCAGGTATGAATAGCGAATATAATTATTTCAATAATCTAACCGGACGCCGTTTTGGAGTAATTGATCCCAATATACCAAGTTTAAATACAGCTATTGGAAACAGCAGCAATTCGGCTGAAACAAAAGAGTGGGCTACACTTGGCTATTTCGCTCGTCTGAATTACGATTATGATGGACGCTATCTGCTTGAATTTAATGTACGCCGTGATGGCACGTCCCGTTTCCGAAAAGATCAACGTTGGGAAACATATCCTTCGATATCCATTGGTTGGAACATTGCCCGCGAATCGTTCTGGCATTCTTTTGAAAAGTTTGTAAACACACTTAAGTTACGTGCTTCTTACGGGAGTTTAGGTAATCAAAATACCGACAACTGGTATCCCACTTATTCCATCCAAAATATCAAAGTTGGCAATTCTGATGTAGGCGACATGGCTTCTGGAGGACGTTGGTTGGTAAATACGGATAAACGGTCGAATATAGCAACATCACCTGCACTCGTAAGTGCTTTATTGACTTGGGAACGTATTTATAATTATAATATAGGAGTCGATTTTGGAGCTTTCAACAACCGTCTTACCGGATATTTCGACTGGTTCATCCGCGACACCAAAGATATGGTAGGACCAGCAGAAGAGCTGTCACCGATAGTTGGTGCGAGTGCCCCTAAAATGAATAATACAGCGCTACGTACCAAAGGATGGGAACTCCAAATCAGTTGGCAGGATAGAATAGGTCATTTGGGCTACAGTGTAGCTTTTAATGTAGCCGATTCAAGAACAGAAGTTACTGAATATCCAAATCCCGACAAACAATTAAAAGACGGGAATAGCAAAGAACTCTATTGGAAAGGAAAGATGCTTGGAGAAATATGGGGATATAAGACAATAGGCATAGCTAAAACAGACGAAGAAATGGCCAACTGGATTGCCCAACATGATCAAAGCAAGTTAAAAGGAGGTGGAAATAACATATGGAAAGCAGGTGATATCATGTATGCCAATTTAGATGGTAACCCGGATATCGAAGGTGGTTCAACAGCTACCGATCCCAAAGATTTGACTATTATAGGGAATAGCACACCACGTTACCGCTTTGGCCTCAACTTGTCCCTTGACTATAAAGGATTTGATTTTGGTATCATGTTTCAGGGAATAGCCAAAAGAGATTATTGGGTAGATGGTATGATTTTTTGGGGAGTAAACGGAGGACAATGGAACTCTACAGGTTATGAAGGACACTGGGATTTCTTCCGCCCTGAGGGAGATCCGTTGGGTGCAAACCTAAATGCCTATTACCCGCGACCTATCTTGAACAGTACACAAAACCAACAGGTTCAGTCAGGATATCTACAGAATGCAGCTTACATTCGTCTAAAGAATTTACAAGTAGGATATTCACTACCCAAAAGTCTGATTCATAAAATCGGATTGGAGAAAGTGCGCATTTTCTTTTCTGGCGATAACTTATGGTGCGGCACCAAGTTGAACAAGAACTTTGATCCTGAGCTTATCGGTAAATCCGATTGGGGAAATAACGGAATGGCTTATCCATTGAGTTATACTCTTTCTTGTGGTATTAATATAACGTTATAATAAAAATAAATAAGCATGATTATGAAAACAAAGATTATATTATACTCTTATCTGACTGCATTGTTTACTTTATCATCTTGTAGTGATTTTCTGGACAGGCAGCCTCTTTCAGACAATGTAGACGAAAGTTCATTCACTACAGAAGGTATGTTAGAAGCATACTGCAACGCTAAATATGACTTGCTACCCGATTTTGCAAGTACAAAGCCCAAGGCCGTAAATCCTTTTACATTAGATAATAACAGTGACAATCAAGCCACGACTTCACCTATTGACGCGTTTCTTCTTCAACGAGTTACTGTGCCGGCCAGTGGTAGCTATGACCTCCATGAGAGACTACGTGACTGTAACCGTTTTTTATATTATTGCACAGAAAATATAGCCAACGGTTCGTTGGAGGACAATAACAAAGTCAAACAATATATAGGAGAAATGTACTTCTTCCGTGCCTACATTTATTTTACTTATTTGCAAAAATTCGGTGACTTCCCCATTGTAGACCAAATACTCAATGATGCAGACTATGCAATGAATGTAGAAGCCAACAAACGCAAACCTAGAAATGAAGTGGCCCGTTTCATTCTAAGTGATTTGGATAAAGCAATAGAGCGCCTTCAGCCACAAAGTAGCGGAATTGCAGCTCATCGCTTAAATCAAGAAACAGCATATCTGTTCAAATCCCGTGTCGCTCTCTATGAAGGTACATGGGAAACTTATCATAAAGGGACAGCCAGAGTTCCGGGTGGTCCCAACTGGCCGGGTGGTACTTTTAACGGGAACTTAGACACAGAAATCGCCTTCTTCCTTGGAGAAGCTATGAGTGCAGCCAAAATCATAGCCGATGCCATTCCTTTGGAAAATGATTACATCAGCATGTTCAACCAATATGATTTAACATCAAAGAAAGAAGTACTCTTATGGAGAATGTATAGTTCTACAGCATCCGTAAACCATTTAGTAGAAGGAAGTTACCATAATATTGTCGAAGAAGGAACTGCAGGCGATCCCGGATATACAGTATTCGCCACCAGTGGAGGTGGCAATTATACCCGTTCACTTGTAGAAAGCTTCTTAATGAAAAATGGTCTACCAATCTATGCTGATGGCTCTCTGTATAAAGGAGACAAAAAACTGAATGATGTTATCGACGGGCGAGATAATCGTTTAGTTTCTTCCATGTCAGTACCTGGTGACCTTATGTGGAGAGGAAAAAATTTAGATAAAGAATACAAATTAGATCTTCCCGGCTTTACCACGAAACATGGTATGAATACAACCGGATATCTCGTACGCAAAGGATGGAGAGATAGCAATGTAGCACCTAATGACAATTCACCTATGGCAATGGTTCTTTTCCGCGCAGGAGAAGCATATATTAACTATATAGAAGCCGATTACGTGAAAAATAAAAATCTAGACGCAAATAGTCAGAAATATTGGAAAGCTCTGAGAACACGTGCCAAAGTAGATGACAATTATCAAAAAACGATTGACGCTACAGATTTGAGTAAAGAACCTGATTTGGCAAAATATTCAGGAGGAGTTTTGGTTGATGCCACATTATATAATATTCGCCGTGAGCGCCGTAATGAGTTTATTGCAGAAGGCATGCGTAAAAACGATCTATATCGCTGGAGAGCACTTGACACCATGAAAGATTATCATATAGAAGGCATGAATCTATGGGACGAATTCTATATCAGTTATCAGAAATACTTAGATGACGGTTCAATGATCGTCATAGACAAAAGCGTTTCTAAATATCTGCGCCCACTCTTTCAAAACACTTTGGCTAAAGATGGATATACATTTGAAGAAGCGAACTATTTATCCCCTTTGTCTTACGACATATTCAGGCTATCAACTCCTGAAAAAGGAGGTGATGTATCTACTTCCGTAGTATATCAAAATCCAGGATGGCCAATTGAAAAGGAAGGAACTGCCATTCAATAGGTATCTTGCCAATTAATAGAGATGTGTCGACATTACTTTTAAAGTATGTGTTGGCACATCAATTTAAATGATTATCTTTAAGCACTGAAAAAAAATGCTCATGAGATACAAATTAATCTGCACTAATATTTTTAGCTTAGGACTTTTATCATCAGCCACCACTACTATTGCCCAAGCACAACAGTCCAAGCATAAAAGTGCGCCCAACTTAGTTTTCATTATGGCCGATCAATACCGAGGAGATGCTATCGGTTGCATAGGCAAAGAACCGGTAAAAACTCCTTGTCTGGATAAACTTGCCTCCGAAGGAGTCTTATTCACCAATGCCGTCAGCAGCTATCCCGTTTCGTCTCCGGCACGGGCCATGTTGATGACCGGGATGTATCCCATTCACAATAAAGTGACTGGCAATTGCAATTCTCAGACAGCCCCCTATGGAGTAGAGCTTCCACAAGATGCCCGCTGCTGGAGTGATGTATTGAAAGACATGGATTATCAGACCGGATATATAGGCAAATGGCATCTGGATTCTCCCTACAAACCTTATGTAGACACCTATAACAACCGAGGGAAAGTAGCATGGAACGAATGGTGTCCACCCGAACGTCGCCATGGATTTGAGCATTGGATAGCTTACGGGACTTACGACTATCATTTGAAACCGATGTATTGGGATACAACTGCTCCACGTGACAGTTTCTATTATGTTAATCAATGGGGACCTGCCTACGAAGCAGGCAAAGCCATTGAATACATCGAAACACAAAAGGCTGATGACCGTCCTTTTGCCTTGGTGGTTTCCATGAATCCACCGCACACAGGCTACGAGTTAGTGCCCGACAAGTATAAAGACATATATAAGGATATGGACATAGAAGCCTTATGCAACAACCACCCGGATATACCTGCCAAAGGTACTGAAATGGGCGATTACTTCAGAAACAACATATGCGATTATTATGCCTGCATCACCGGAGTAGACGAAAACGTAGGACGTATCATAGATGCACTTAAAGCCAATGACCTGTTTGAAAACACAATCGTTGTTTTCACCTCGGACCACGGCATCTGCATGGGTGTTCATAATCAACCGGGGAAAGATATCTTTTATGAAGAAGCGATGCGTATCCCGATGATAATCTCGTGGCCGGAAAAAATAAAGACGACCAGCTGATGATTGCTTTTGCCGACCTGTATCCATCGCTCCTGTCAATGATGGGATTTCAGGAAGAAATTCCCGAGACCGTGCAAACCTTTGACTTATCACAGGAGATTCTCGGCAAAACTTCAAAAGATGTCGTACAACCCTACTACTATGTGCAGTATGATGATCACTCTACCGGCTACCGCGGGTTGCGTACTGCCAGATATACTTTTGCCGTTCATGCCACTAATGGAGAAATTGACGAAACAGTGCTTTACGACCGTAAAAACGACCCTTATCAAATCAATAATATAGCCCGACGCTCCCCCAAGCAAGTCAGGCACTTTTACAAACAATTAAAAACATGGTTGCAGCAGACAAATGATTCATTTGCCGACTATCTGACCATACAATAAATAGAACTATATGAAGAAGCTATGCCTTTTTTCCTTTTTTACCGTTTGTGCAATATGCATCTTTGCACAAGAACAGCTGATCCCCGTTCCCAAGCCGCACCAGTTGAAATGGCATGAAGCCGAATTAGGTGCCGTATTCCATTATGACCTTCATGTCTTTGACGGTATCCGCTACGGACAAGGAAACAACCGCATCAATCCCATAGAAGATTATAATATTTTCAACCCGACAGAGCTGGACACCGATCAATGGATACAAGCCGCCAAAGCTGCCGGATGCAAGTTCGCCGTACTGACAGCCACCCATGAAACGGGATTCGGGCTTTGGCAAAGCGATGTGAATCCCTATTGCCTGAAAGCTGTGAAATGGAGAGACGGAAAAGGAGATATCGTACGTGATTTTGTCAACTCTTGCCGCAAATATGACATTCAACCGGGCATTTACGTAGGTATCCGTTGGAATTCCCTACTGGGAATACACAACTTCAAAGCCGAAGGGGAGGGAGAGTTTGCCAAGAATCGTCAGGCGTGGTATAAACGTTTGTGCGAAAAGATGGTAACAGAACTTTGCACACGCTATGGCGACCTATATATGATATGGTTTGACGGTGGAGCCGACGACCCGCGTGGCGATGGTCCCGACGTAGAACCTATCGTAAATAAGTACCAACCGAATTGTCTTTTCTATCACAACATCGACCGCGCCGACTTCCGTTGGGGAGGTTCGGAAACTGGTACGGTGGAATACCCTTGTTGGTCTACTTTCCCCGTGCCCTGTTCACACCATAAACGTATTGAAAGCAACACCGACCAATTGGAACTATTAAAACATGGTGACAAGGATGGCAAATACTGGGTGCCCGCCATGGCAGATACGCCGTTAAGAGGAGCGAACGGACGCCACGAATGGTTCTGGGAACCGGATGATGAGGATAACATTTATCCACTGGACGTCTTGATAGATAAATATGAAAAATCTGTGGGGCGAAACGCCACTCTCATTCTTGGTCTGACTCCAGATCCTAACGGACTTATCCCGACAGGAGATGCTCAACGTCTCAAGGAATTGGGAGATGAAATCAACCGGCGTTTCTCTTCACCGATAGCGCATACTACAGGACAAAAGAAAAGCCTGCTCCTGAATCTTGGAAAGAAACAGATGGTAAACTACTGCATCATTAAGGAAAACATAAAAAATGGGGAACGTATCCGTCAATATAAAGTGGAAGCAAAAGTGAACGGAAAATGGCAGACTGTCTGTAGCGGAGAGTCCGTAGGGCACAAGCGTATTGAGAAGTTTGAACCGGTAGAAGCAAATGCATTAAGATTAACTATTTCTGAATCTATTGCATTGCCGGATATCATCAATTTCAGTGCATATTGTGTCAAATAAGACAAGAAACATGAAAAGAATAATCCACATCAGTATATGGATACTGGCAGGCATCGTTGTAACGACATCGACGCTTGCCCAGAATCCGTTTATCTACCATAAGGGGAAAACATACAAAGACATTGCTGCCTACAGGATGAAAAATAATATCGACCTGAATATATATGCTCCCTCTACCCCCATCTTATATGAGAAGCAAGTGCCTGAAAAGCAGAATACCCTTTCGTATGAAATCCTACTTCCTTCGTATGTTCGCGGAACATTCTTCAGCCGTGATTCCCGTACCGACGATTATCAATGGCCTAATAATACCAACCGGCTGCTTCCCTGGATGTTCGACCGGTTGGAAGAGATCATGCAAAAAGATTATCCCGGTATTCCGTCCAACGCCCGCCCATCCGTATCAGGTGACGCCCTACTTCTTGAACTCTCCGACGGAACATATCTATTTGCCAAAGCCGTTGCAGGAGATAATAGCCTAAGTTGGTTTCAAGCTAATACGGACGGGACGCTCACTCTCTATGTCTCCACGCTTGGCAAAGACCGGTTAGCCGAGCAAGTGCCTCTTTTGCTTATTCAAAAATCACAAACCGCATATTACGCCTTCAATGATGCTTATCGTTCATTAATGGCTGATAAAACGGTATCTTCCCTACAAAAGAGGGAAGACAAAAAATATTTTGAAGGATTCGACTATCTGGGTTGGTGCACCTGGGAGCACTATCACCTCAACATTGATGAAACAAAAATATTGAATGACATAGATGCCATTGAAGCCTCCGGCATCCCGGTGCGCTACGTATTGATTGACGACGGCCATATAGCCAACGAAAAGCGTCGCCTGACAAGCCTGACTCCCGACAAACTGCGTTTTCCTAATGGATGGACCCGCATTATGAATCGCAAGCAGGAGGATAAAATCAAATGGATGGGGTTATGGTACAGCCTTTCCGGCTATTGGATGGGAATTTCTGCCGACAATGATTTTCCGGAAGAAATTCAGCAAACCCTATACCCCGGCAATGACTGCCTGTTGCCTGGAATAAGTACGGACAATATCGAAACCTTTTACGAGTACTATATCCATACAATGAAAAAGAATGGATTTGACTTCCTGAAAATAGACAACCAATCTTTTACTCTCCCACTTTATATGGGCAGTAGCCAAGCCATCCGGCAGGCAAAAGACTGCAACCTTGCATTAGAGCATCAAACCCATAACGCACAGATGGGATTAATGAATTGTATGGCACAAAATGCGATAAACACAGACCATACGTTGCACAGTGCCGTCACGCGTGTCAGTATCGACTATAAAAAGTATGATGAGAATATGGCGAAATCCCATCTATTCCAATCATACACCAATACGCTTTTATTGGGACAGACGGTGTGGCCGGATCATGATATGTTTCATTCCAGCGATACAGTCTGCGGTAGCCTGATGGCACGATCAAAAGCCATTTCCGGTGGTCCGGTTTATTTATCCGACTCTCCCGATGAATTTATCTCAGAAAATATCATGCCTTTGGTTGATGAACACGGAAAGATATTCCGTCCTTCCGCTCCGGCTGTTCCTACTCCTGAATCCATACTTACCAACCCATTGCAAAGCGGTAAGAGTTATCGGGTATTTGCTCCCACAGGAGACGAGGCTGTTTCAATCATTTGTTACAACCTGAATACTTCTCCTGTTCATAGGGAAATAAAGACATTCTTGAAACCGGATGATTACTTCTTAAGTAGAAACGCCTCCGATGCTTCAGCATCTACTCCCGACAGGATTCTCGCGTTCAATTGGAAAGAACAGAGCACCGGAATATTAACAGCAAACAAAGAGATGGAATTAAGAGGCTTCACAGACAGTCTGTTCCATCTTTGCCCTATCCGTCAAGGTTGGGCAGTGATCGGAATACAAGAGAAATACCTGTCGCCCGCTACCGTGCGAATATTAGCACGTACCAAAGACACTCTTATATTAAACGTACTCTGTGCCGGAACACTGAGAGTATGGGTAGAATCACACGGTAAACAGGAGCTAAGGAGCATTCCTATAAAGACTCCCGGCAAAATAGAAATTAGCAAATAACACTTAATAATACCCCCATGGATAAAAAGAAATTATACCCTCTTGCGCTTTTGCCGCTCACGGCAACTACTGCTCTGCAAGCGCAAAGCTATGTACCGGCAGAGCATACGGACAAACGACCTAACATCATCCTCTTCATGGTAGACGATATGGGATGGCAGGACACGTCACTTCCTTTCTGGACACAGAAGACACATTACAATGAACTGTACGAAACTCCGAACATGGAACGACTGGCACGCCAGGGAATGATGTTCACCCAAGCGTATGCCAGCAGCATCAGTTCGCCTACCCGGTGCAGCCTCATCACCGGAACGAATGCCGCACGCCATCGGGTAACCAACTGGACACTGCAAAAGAATACGATGACAGATCGCAAGGACAGCCTATTGGCAGTACCGGATTGGAATTACAACGGTGTCAGCCAAGTGCCCGGCACTAACAATACCTTTGTAGGCACCTCTTTCGTAGAACTATTAAAGAATAGCGGTTATCATACCATCCATTGCGGAAAAGCTCACTTCGGCGCTATCAATACTCCGGGAGAAGACCCGCACCATTGGGGATTCGAAGTAAACATTGCCGGACATGCCGCCGGCGGTCTTGCCAGCTACCTGGGAGAAGAGAATTACGGGCACACCAAGGACGGGAAACCTGTGTCATTGATGGCTGTCCCCGGATTGGAGAAATACTGGGGAACAGAGACGTTTGTAACGGAAGCACTAACCCAAGAAGCTATCAAAGCACTGGATAAGGCAAAAAAATATAATCAGCCTTTTTATTTGTATATGTCACAGTATGCCATCCATATCCCTTTGAATAAAGACATGCGGTTCTATGAAAAGTACAAGAAAAAAGGGATGACCGACCATGAGGCTGCCTATGCTACACTGATTGAAGGAATGGACAAGAGCTTAGGCGACCTGATGGACTGGCTGGAAAAAAATGGAGAAGCCGACAACACAATCATTATCTTTATGAGTGATAACGGCGGCCTTGCTTCCGAGCCCTATTGGCGTGACGGGAAGTTGCATACACAGAATCATCCGCTGAACAGCGGTAAAGGGTCTACTTATGAAGGCGGCATCCGCGAACCGCTGATAGTCAGTTGGCCAAGAGTTGTAACTCCGGGAAGCAAATGTAACGACTATCTGTTGATAGAAGACTTCTATCCCACTATTCTTGAAATGGCAGGAATCAAAAAATATAAAACGGTTCAGCCGATAGACGGAATCAGTTTTGTGCCTCTGTTGAAACAGACAGGTAATCCATCCAAAGGACGCAGTCTTTTCTGGAACATGCCCAACAACTGGGGAAATGACGGACCGGGCATCAACTTCAACTGTGCAGTCCGCCACGGAGATTGGAAGCTGATCTACTATTACGGTACAGGGAAAAAAGAGTTGTTCAATATCCCCAATGATATCGGCGAAAGCAATGACCTCAGCACACAGCATCCGGACATCGTGAAAAAGCTATCCAAGAAATTAGGCAATTACTTGAAAAAAGTGGATGGACAGCGCCCCACCGTCAAAGCTACGGGAGAGCCTTGTCCATGGCCGGATGAAGTCAAGTAATCCTATCCAAGAGAGTTTCATTGGAACATAAAGGTGTGGCGGGGAGTGTAGAATTATTCTACACTCCCCGCCACACTTTCCACATATTCCCCATTGCATTTTATACATAAGAATCGATTATCTTCGCCTTTACACACCTATTTATCAACTAATTACGCATTCTATTTTCTTCTTGGCACGCGCTTTGAACTTTAATAAGTGTTACCGCGAGAGTAATAACCAATTCCTTAACATGAAAGGAGAGAGAATTGAAAATATATGTCTAATATTCATTAAAGCAAATGATTATGAAAAAATTAGTTTTAGTAGTAGCAATGTTTATGTTTGTTTGTGGTGGTTCATTCCTTGTTAAGGCTCAGAGTTCTACTGAAGCTGTGACAGCCCGGACAGAAGCTAACGCAACAGTCCTCAATGATACGGTGGTAAAAGACACTGTAACAAAAAAGGAAGAGCCCGTAAAGACCGACCTTGTTGCGCCAACCGCGATTGCCAATGATACAGTTGTCAAAGACACTGCATCTAAGGACAAACCGGTGGAGTCTGTCAAGGAATGACCTTACCCCTCCCGACAACATGCAAAACATGGTCTGCTGAAGAATAGTAAGCACACTACAAAAAAAGCTATCCCCTACTTTCGTCTATTCCGGGGGATAGCTTTTTTCTTTATAGAATACCTATTGATTATTCTTATTATCTATTTTCACGTTCTAATACCGCCAAACGGGCATAAAGTTCCACCAATGCCCCCTGTTGCAATATTTCCCAACTATTTTTTGTTGTTCCGCCACGCAAGTCATTATCGTTCAACAAATTATTACTTTGATGACAATTGCTCACCCAAGCATGCAGCATAGTCTTTTCAATATCATCAATATATTTGCGATCGTTGTCAATCGAATAAAGTTCAAAGAAACCACGACACATAATCGTATTGAACCATGCGTGTCCCGGAGCCAATATATTAAACGTAAGATTCAAGTCCTTAGAACGATACGGCATAAACCACTTTTTATGACAACTTTCTGCTATGGCATATGCCTCATCCAAATACTTCTGTTCACCGGTAATCTTGTAGAGCATACAAGCAGCTTGCAACGGCTGTCCGCTATTGTAGGAATACTTATTCTTTTCCACATCACCCGGCAAATTCGGATCACTGGCATTAGGACGCACATTGTCATAGAACAGATGATCCGACGGATCCTGCAGATGCTCCAACATATAGTTGTAACATTTGATCGCCCAATCCAAATATGTCTGTTTTCCCGTGATCTGATACATCTTGCACCCCAATACCGCTGTAGGAGCAGTAGAGCAGGAATGCTTGCTGGTCGTATGGCTGTTCAGTTCCCTCCAGTGAATACCGCCACCGCAAGTTTCATCCCATCCATAATTAATCAGGTAATTCCATACAGCCTCCGCTTGTGTCAGAAAACGCATATCTTTCGTTTCTGCATACCAGTCTGCCATATCCAGTCCGATCCATACGTTATCATCATAGTAACGTTCGTTTCCGCGAGCAGGATAGCAGGAGTAAGCCGACTTGCCCTGGTCATTCTGGAAGAAGTACTGTATTCCCTTGAACATCATCTCATCCATTGCAGCGTAAAGATTCTCCACTTCACTCTGCTTGCTCGCCTCGCGCATAGCTACAAAAGCCGACAATCCGCTTCCTTGCCCCCATACCAAGGCATCGCCATCCCAATATGCGCCACCGTTATACGGATACCAAGTACGCCAGCAACTGCGTGAACTCTTGCCGAAATAGAGACTAATAAGAGTGGTCATGTAAGAATGTGCCCGGTTCAGCATGGCCGGCAACTGCAATTCCGGCACCTCCTCCTCTTCCCGATACGGAGTCAATCGTTTACTTTCGATGACAGAACGTTGCCCGTTCTTGCTGATGGCTACTGCAGACACCTCATAAAGAGAGAAGTAAGGAACGGTAAGCAAATATTCACACTCCTCCCCGCTTTGCGCAGGGAGGGTGATGTAACCCGGTGAGAAAGAAGCACGTGTCACCTCTTCAGACACATCTCTATAAGAGATTTCTACCATATCCAAATCGCGGTTGACCGGATTGATCCACTTCACCAACAGTTCATTATCGGCATTGGTGGTTTCCACCGAAAAAGAACTGACCGGAGAGATATTATCGCCCGTCTGAACACCATCGGCTGCCGCATCATTGTCATCGCTACAAGCAGACAGTGCCAGCAGCGAAAAAAGACTATAAACAAACAATTTATATATTGCTTTCATACTTTCTTTCGATTTAAAAGATTATCTAAAAGGAACTTCAATAGATGAAGCATCTTCAAAACCTGACATAGGGAATTCGACATCTCCCCAACTATCATATTTGCAGATATGCATCAACAACTCATGATCTGAATCAGTACCATCTTCTATATAAGACACCGGAGCTCCCGCTGAGAAATCCCAACGTGCCAGCAATCCTTCCGGATGTTCTTCCTTAAGTTCCATCGCATTCTCAATCAATTGGTCTACAGTGCGGCAAACAGTCCAAATACGTGCTTCAAGTACGGAACCGCAAAGGAAACGGCGGTTATCACTTGCCTTTCCTATAGTAACTCGTCCACCATCATTGCCGGCACAAAGATCAATTTCCGAATAATTAATATCCGTCTTCCGCTGATCACTCCATGCTACCTGCTTTCCATTGACATACAACTTATATTTATTACTATAATCGTTTTGTTCTTTCGAGCAGTCCACCACTAAAGCAATATGCATCCATTTTCCCAGTTCAAATGCTCCGTGTCCGGTTCTGAGCTTCAGTTTATCACCGGTACCCACCAGTTCAATCTGTCTGCCTTTATTATTTTCCCAGTCACCGCCACGGAGAATAAAGTAGCCTTCCTTACCCATAAAAGTTTGCAACCAATTGGTAGCATCCACTCGAGTAACGATTTCCCAAGTCATCTGTGTCAATTTAAAACCGTTGGTCTTCTCCTTGATAGCTGCCAATCCCTCACCGGTCATTTCTCCAAAGTGAGTCCATGCAGCATAGTTCCGACCGAGATTCATCGCATAACGTCCCTCCGGCTTAATAGTCACTTGTATCGGTTGTGACACTTGTTTCTTGGCATCCGTCACGGTAAATGAAGTAGTTCCGGGTTTTCGTCCTGTGACAGTAATCACATTACCGTAAATCTCCAGACGGATTATTTTCGGATCACCCGCATCGCAAATCTGATATTCACCGTTACCGCTTGTAATTTTCACCTGGGCGCTTCCTTGGTTGGCTTTAATTAAAACCCCTTCTTCATCGGCATCCGTCAGAATAGGTTTCGGTGCAATCACGTTCACCGTAACATAAGCCGTTTTTCCCTGTTGATCCTTCACTTCAATTTCCGCACTACCCTGTGCAACTCCCTTGAGAGTGAACATTTCCGTTTCTTCCAAGTTATCGGCATTGATTTCAACACATGTCGGAGTAGCCGTATCTTCCCCTTCTTGGTGGAATCCGACCGTATAGCCACCATTGCCGGTATAGATACGAACAGTAGCCTCATCGGCACCTTCCACCTGAGAATAAAGCGTAAGCAAGCCTTGGCTAAGCTTCAAATCGAAAGTCGCTGCCGTATTCACAAAAATCTTGGCGCGTTGGTCATATTTATCCTTCACATACACCACACTCTGAGCATCGTTTTTGCCTTCCACAGCTTTCAGCTTCACCACATTGCCCTCCACCTCTGCCGTCACAACTTCTTCATTAGCGGAAGTCACCACATAATCACCGTTGCCCGAAAGGATATTCACCGTCCGTTCATCCCCCTGCGCTATGTTTATCTCCGTAAGGTCTACTTTCAGTTCCACCGCATCGGCAGGTGTTCCATTATCATCCTTATCATCGTCTTCTCCACAAGCCCCCAAGGCAAGCAGCGAAGCGAAAAAGAAATACTTTACAAACTTCATATGCTATTACATTTAAGGTTATTATTCTTCTACCTCCACATTCGGATATTCTACCCGCAACACATCTCTTGACATGGAGAAAGTGCCCTCGAACGTCATGGTCAGCGGTTCGGGAAGCGTACTATCCAAGTATCTATATGCCAACTCTAAAGTTGTCACTTCCGTATAGTATCTTTGGTCCGTATAGTTATAGGTATATTTTCGGGTCAACTTGGCACTATAGGGTTCAAACTGCAATCCTTGATTTTCGGACACCAAGGAAATATCACCAAACATATTCCGATGAATCTCTACCACATAATTCAGATAATCTGTCGTGTTGGAACGAGTCTTATCTCCCACAAACATATAGCAGACATCATTATTGATAGCATAAAGTTGCGTACCGGTAGTCTCGGTCGTATAACTTGTTCCTTGCTGAGTGACCACACCTTTTCCGCTATAAACACCCGAATAATCATTTTTAAACCCGATATGCGCCAACACCTTGGTGTATTTATTCTGTCCCATCGGTTCGCCGATAGAGGAGGCGATGCGCAAAGGCAGCACATAGTCGTCATACAAGCTTCCCACTTCATCGATCTTCGTCAAGTCGATGGTAATGTAGGCGGCAGCATTCAATTCTCCCTGCGGAATTGTCCATGAGCCGCCATCGAAAGAGTATGCCTCCGGCGGAAGAATCTTATAATACAAATCATCCTGATTTTTATATTTCTCCTTGTTATATCCGGCCAATGTGTCCGGATCCACTTCCAGAGTCAATGTAATATCTTTATCATTACCGGAAGTTCCGTTCACTCCAAAATAAATAGGCAGCAGTGCCGTATTATCCTCCCTGACGGTCAGTTGATAATCCTGCCATCCGTTATGGATAATATATGAGTTCTTCACAAACAGTTCATCTGCCAGCCCGTCGTTGCAAGCACAGAAGCCGAATGCCATAAGAACGAGCAGACAACCCACCATTCCGTAATTATATCTTAGTTGTTTCATAATAGCTGTTTCTTAATTGTTAGTTTTACCATCCTGGATTCTGCGTCATATTCACATTACGTTTCAATTCATAGGTCGGGAACGGCCACAGATACATCCGCTGTTCGAACATCTTGTGCACCGTCGTGATAATCGTAGGTTTATAGAAATCGGCAATACGAGTTTGATCATCACTTATGTTAATATCGCATCCTTGCAGCAATTGGTTCTCTTCCTGCAAAGCATCTTTCCAACGAAGTAAGTCAAAATAACGCATGCTGTTTTCTGCAAACAATTCTACCTGACGCTCCCTTTTCAGTTTCACACGGAAGTCATTCTGATTGTTGTATGTCTCATTGGAGTAATCAGGCACTCCGGCACGCATACGTATACGCTTGATGGCATAACGCATCTCATCCGCATCTCGCTGAATCGTGACATCTTCACCCATATAATTAGTTACATGATATACTTGTCCTTCCGTCAGTTCATTGAGTGCTTCAGCATAGTTCAACAGGATTTCACCATAGCGGATAGTCATCTCCGTCTTGTCCACCCGATAACCTCCTGTCGTTCTGGAGTCTTCGGCATTGTAGTACTTCTTCATGGTTATACCCGTAATCGGACAATCTTCTTTAAATCCCTGCTTACCGTCATTCAGCCCCCGGTAATAGAATACCTGACTGTTACGATACAGCGTCTCTGATGAACTGGACGCTTCCCAAACAGATCCACAATAACCGATAGAAGCGTAGAAACGAGGTTCGCGGTTGTTGTACATCAAAGAAACGTTGACCGGCAAAAACGGATTGGTGGCAGCATAGCCCTGTGTGGTAAATCCTTCCGTCACGTAGTCACCCGTAGCGGCAGCTTCCGTGATGCTTCGTCCGTCATTCATGGCATACGCATTTACCATTTTCAGCGTCACAGCCAGCCGGTTCTTTCCACTCAATGTCTTAGGCATCAGCTGCTCATTCCAATTATCAATGCAAGTATGTCCATTTCTGGTACGGGTAAATATCAACTCCGGATTCTTGGAACCCAGAATCGTTCCGTCAAAGATAGACTTGTAGGAGAGAAATGGATCTACATCCGCCCATCCGTCCGGATAAGTTTTATTAGAGTACTCGCTGTGGAAAGGAGGACGTTCCCACTCCTGTGTCGTAGCTTTCGGAGCTATCGTATAGAGTTCATATAAATCAGTGCTTTTCGCCAACTCTATCACATCTCTTGCCGCAGCGGCAGCTCTCGCCCATTTGCTCTCGTCGTACTCTTGTGATATCAGCATATTTCCATAACAATCCTTCACATTAAAAAGGTCGGTATTTCCATTAAAAAGCGGACTGGCTGCAAAAAGCAATACACGCGAACGCAATCCCAATGCAGCGCCACGGGTAGGGCGTCCCAGATTATTGACAGTTCTCTTTGTCGGCAGAGAGCGAGCAGCCTCTGTCAGTTCCTTGTCCACAAAATCTACCAGCACATCAAAATGTTCGCGCGGCAAAGACAATTCTTCATACGAAAGGTTTACATCCAATCCTTCCAACGGAATCAAAGGTACAGGACCATATACCCTCATCAACGCCCAGTAACAGTATGCACGGAGAAAACGGGCTTGTCCTTTCATATCCGCTTTCTCATCCATGGTGAGTTCCGGACACATATCTACATTATTGACAAAGGTGGATGCCTTGCGGATTCCTTCGTAGTACTTCCACAAACGAGATTCATTTTGGTCTGAATCACTAAACTGATTGTCAGCACTATAATTTCCTTCATGATATTCTTTCATATCCGGATGGTACAAGTCATCAGCCGCCCAACGGAACGGTTCGGAAAACTCACCGATCTTGTCCATCACACTATATGCACTGGACAACCATCCGTCCACATACACCCGTTTGGAAAATGCAGAGTCCAAGGATACTTGATCGTAGAAATATTTGTCCACGTCGAGATAGTCGGCACATGACGGAAACAGGCATGTCCCCACAACCAGCAACAGGCTATAAAGTATTCGTTTCATAATTTGTTGTTTTTACATTAGAAGCTAAATTGAAGATAACAAGAGTAAGTTCTATTGATCGGATAGTTGCTTCCGTCTTCACTCGGCACTTCCGGATCCCACCATTTGAACGGTGCCCAAGTCAGCAAGTTCTGTCCGATGAAGCCAATGCGCATATTGCTCACGAAGAACTTGCGTGTCCACATCTGCGGCAGGTCGTATGTGATTTCCAAATTACGCAGACGCAAGTATTTTCTCTCTCTCAACCAGAAAGTAGACTTACGATTGTTGTTGTTATTATTGGTATAAGTCAGACGAGGCCAATCCGCATTCGGGTTCTCCGTAGCTTCCGTTCCGGAAATTTCCTTCGGAATCCAACGGTTGCCGTCCACCATCACCTGGAGGATATTGCCACGTTTGCCATCGTGGAAAGCGTGAGGTCCGCTTCCCCCAAGGAAGAAGTCACACTTGCCCGTACCTTGGAACAGCAGATTGATGCCCCAGTTTTTCCAATTGGCGCTCAATCCGAAACCATATTGAAGCCCCGGAGTTTGTCTATATCCCAATGGAACAATATCGTCATCATTAATTACGCCATCACCATTTACATCTTTATATTTGATATCACCGGGAAGAATCGTCTTATTAGCCAGACTTGATTGGTCGGGACTACGGTCAATATCGTCTTGATCCTTAAACAAGCCCAATGCAATAAATCCTCTGCTCTGATTCAATTGGAAACCTTTTTCCATCTTATACCACAACTCATTGGCTGCCTCATCCTTGTCCAAGATATCTGTGGTCTGATAAGTGAAATTGGCACGGAACTGCAAGTTCACTTTCCCTATCTGCTGCGTATAAGCGATGTTTCCATCCCATCCGTAGGATTTCATTTTACCTACATTCGCCATCGGCGTCTGGTCGGCAAGTCCGGTAGTCAACGGCATCTGGTTACGTTGCATAAAGATATCATCACGTTTGTCCAAGAACCAGTCGACCGTACCGGTAATTCTATCGTTGAAAAGAGAGAAGTCAACTCCGATATCATATTTCTTGGCAACCTCCCACGTCAGGTAAGGAGTACCCAGAGTCTTGATTCGATAGGCCTGCACTCTATTTGATCCAAACTCTCCGAAAGTATACGAACCGCCATCATCCGTGTTCACCAAAGTGATGTAGGGGAACCGACGTCCCTCCAACTCATCGTTACCCACCTCACCATACGAGGCACGTATCTTGAGCAAGCTCAGCCATGGCATTGCTTTCTTCATGAAAGATTCTTCCGATGCCACCCATCCGAGAGACACTGCGGGGAAGAAACCGAACTGCTTGCCTTTCTCAAAGTTTTCAGAGCCGGTGTATCCCCAGTTAAACTCTGTCAGGTATCTATCTTTATAAGCATATGTGAAACGACCGGAGTAAGCCAACGTGCGATGAGGTATTGATCCCATCAAATCATCTTCAGCAAAATTCACATCAGAAGTTTCCTGTTGATACACCATTGCGAAAGCTCCTACACGATGCTTGTCGGCAAACATCCTGCTATAATCCAGCGATGCTTGCAGATAATAGCGCTTATCGCCCTTTACCTCCTTTTTCTGATTCATCGCACTGGCGTTTGACACCCGCTTCAATACCAGATTTCCGTTGCCGTCACGCATATCTTCCGCCGACCAAAGTTCCTGACTCTTAGAACGAGTGATTTGATTCCAGTTGTACGTATCGAAAGCGAATACACCGTTAAACTTCAAACCTTTGGTTATAAAAGAAAGGTCTTGATCCAAACTGACGCTGCTCTCTATCTTATTCTCCCAAATCGTACGATAACCGGTCTGCGTCAATTGATACTCGGGAGTGGTCATGCCATCTACAATAGGCCACTGTCCGGTAGACCATTTACGGGGAGCTGACAACGGAGTATAAGAAGCAAACGATTTCCAAATATCATCCGAGCTGCTGGAAGGAGCATTACGATTGACCAACCATCCGCCCACACTGGCAGACAGCACCGTGGTACGAGTCAGGTTCATATCCACGTTGGCGCGATAGTTCCAACGTTCATACGTAGAGTTCGTATTATAGGTATTCTCCGAACTGGCAGTACGATAACGACCGTTCTCACCGGTATAGCGACCGGAAACGAAATAACGCACATTGTCACTACCACCCGAGAAATTGATATTAGCATAATAACTCGGAGCGCCATTCTTCAACATCAAGTCTCTCCAGTCCACATTAGGATACAGATCCGGGTCCAATCCATGTTGGATAATAGCCAATTCTTCATCCGTATACAAAGGATTCTCATAACGGCCTACCAACGCTTCGTTAGCCAGACGAGCCCAATCATACCCACTGGAGTATTCCGGTACTTTTACCGGCGAATTCCAGTCAAATCCAGCCTTCACATTAATCTTCACCTTACCTTTTTCACCACGCTTGGTCGTAATCAAAACCACGCCGTTGGCACCACGCTGTCCGTAGATAGCCGTAGCCGACGCATCTTTCAATACAGAGAATGATTCGATATCCTCTACCGGAATCTCATTGAAGCTACGTTCCACACCGTCTACCAGAATCAAAGCTCCGGATTTGGCACCAAACGTACTCATACCCCGAATCCAGAACTGAGACATATTCTCACCCGGTTCACCACTACTTTGCATGGCAATGATGCCCGGAACAACACCCGCCAAAGAGTTGCTCAAGTTGGCTCCCGGTGCATTCAAATGCTTTAGCTCTACATTGGTGATGGCACCTGTCAAAGTTTTCTTCTTTTGTACACCGCTGGCGGTAACAACCACCTCATCTATAGTCTGGTTATTTTCTACCATCTTCACAGAAAGATGATTCCGGTCTTGAATGGACAAGACGGGGATTTCCACTGCCTGATACCCCACAAAGGTAATCTGCAACACATCATACGGTCCCACCTTGATGGAGAAATTACCGTCAAGGTCAGTAATAGTACCTACACCCGGCTGGTTCTTGGCAATGACCGATGCACCGACAATCGGTCCTAAGGCATCTTCCACCACACCTTTTATAATAAGCTTCTGCTTGTCTTCCTGTCCCTGCGCAGCTTGAGGAACAAGCAACAATGCCATCAGAAGCAATACGATATATTGTTGTATATTCTTCATGAAAAATTCTTTTTTATAATTATCATTCTACCGTTACACGACGGATTACGTGATTCTCACGGTCGGCCACATATACTGAGTTGTCCGGATAAACCGTGACACATTCCGGTGAGTTGAACTTAGCCAATTCGGGCAATCCGTCACCAAAGCCGCTCTGCCCGGGCATTCCCGCATAAAGAGAAGTAGTGCCCGCAGGTGTAATCTTACGAATAATATGCCCGCTCTTTTCCGGAACAAACATATTGCCATCTTCATCGAACGCCGGCTGACGGGGTTGATTCAGACGAGCCGTAGCACCAGTACCGTTCACATAACCGCTTTCATCCCATGCCCCTACAAAAAGCATCGGTATTCCAAATGTACGTGTAGCGGCATCATACGGCACCTTGTAAATGCAATGGCGGTTGCAAGCCACTACATATAAGATAGTGCCTTCTCTATTGAATACCATACGAGTCTCCACGCCTGTAGCATTATTGATCTGGAAGAGTTTCTCATAATCCTCATAACCGGGACCTACATAACGCCAGATATATCCGTCGCCTTTATTACTGAAGAACACCTCTCCGGTCTGAGGATGAACGGCGATTCCGGTTGTTCCGATTTTCGTTCCGCGGCAAAGTCCGCGTACATCAACGAAGCCACCTTCACGAGTCACATACAAGACATTAAAGTCTGTCTTTGTATTACTTTCGTCTGTATAACAATAGTTGGAAATATACAATGTATCCTGATTAGGACTGAATGCCAAAGCGGTAGGCGACTGGAACGGTCCGGTAGAACATTGCACCAATGTCTCCACTTCACCACCGCGTGCCCGACGCAAAGCACCATTCTGTTCCGTACCACGCCCTTCATCAATGAAGAACACCGAACCGTCCTTATCCGTCAACAAGAACCACGTGCGTTGCAATTTGCTGGAAGCGTACGGTCCGTCGTCACGTCCTTTCATGCCCTGCTGTCCCACCATAGTTGTCACATTACGCTTAAACTGATAATAGAACTTTGACTGAGAAGAATATTCCTCCACATTATCATCTTTACCTATATATAAACGGACATAACCCGTATCGGCACGTGCCGGAACGATGGCATAAATCATTTCATCATCCATTCTCACGACGGTCGCTTCTTTGTTGTTGACCGTAACTTTCACATACTCCGGATCAGAGCCGAAATTCTTTCCTCGAATAATTAACTGTGTACCGATACCTCCACTATCAGGAGAGAAACTTTCAAAGACTGAACGCTTACTCAAATCGGGAGGTGTAACTTGATACTGGTTTATGGGAGCTAAGTTATTATCACAACCCCAAAAAGCAGATATCATAATAAATAAGGACAATCCAAATTTGATGTTTGATAAATTGATTTTCATAAAATATTAAATTAAAATTAAAGACGAAGAGAACTATCCCTGCATAGCCTCAATAACAATAAATACGACATTAATCCATAGCTTACAATCTAATTGGTTAAACAATTTTTCTTTTCAAGTTTATCGATAAAAACTTTGATGTGACAAAGATAAAACCTGTAAATTCTACCAAAGTAAACTTTACAATCCTTTTTACCTTTTGGCACGGATATTTACTACATTAACACGAATATTTACTTCTCTTTTTAGTTACAAAACACGTACTGAATGGAGTGATACCAACCACTGTTTCTTGGGATTACTGTTGCACTTCTTCCAGATGTTTCAGTCGGAACTCCTTGGGCGTACATCCGTACTTTTCACGGAACACTTTAAAGAAAGTGACCTTATTGGAGAACCCTGAATCGAATACGATTTCATCGATAGTCTTTTTAGTCGTCAACAGTAAATCTTTGGCTATATGCAAACGACACTCCTTAATCAAATCCGTCGGACTATCCTCTCCGATTTCCTCCATCTTCCGATAAAGGCTGCGCGGACTGATTGCCAACCGGTCGGCAATGTAACGCGGAGTCAATTCTTTATTAGTTATGTTATCATTGATAATCTTCAATACAGACTGAAGAAATTTCTTCGATTCCTTATGCGTCAACTTACCGTCCGACTTTTCAAAAGAGCTGATAGGCGAACTGAAATAATTCTTCAACACTTCCTTCCGCTCCATCACCTGCCTCACTGATATACGGAGATATTCCGCATTAAACGGTTTGGTGATATACATCTCCGCACCCGCCGAGAGAGCCGCCATCTGCTCTTCCATCTCATGCCGCCCGGACACGATGATGATAGGGATATGAGCCGTCTCCTTCACCGCCTTAATCCGTTTCGTCAGTTCGATGCCGCTGACTCCCGGCATCATGACATCGCAGATTATCACGTTCGGATACACTTCGTTCATCACCTGTTCCACTCGTTCGGGATCTTGCAGAGGCACTACATTAAAATCACCGGAAAAGATTTCACCGATAAACCATAGCATTTCTATCTCATCATCAACCACCAGCAAGGTAGGACGCATCTTGTCAAACTCATAATGAGGAAGTTTCAAGACAGGCTGCGTATCTATCTTCGGAATATATTCCGAAGTAATATGTTTCGTTGCCTCCACTCCGGCAGTCGGCTCCATGACGGGCAAGGTCAATGTAAACATCACCCATCCGTCAGGAGTATTTTCCACTTTCAGCGTACCGTTCAGCAACTTTGTCATGTTGTAAGAGATGGCAAGCCCCAATCCGTTACGGGAGAAATTCTTCTCGTCCTGATTCTCGAAGTTGTCCAAAATAGAATAACGGTTGAAGATATGTTGGAAATCCTTCTCCTTGATATAGCTTCCCTCATTGGCAACCCGAAGCACCAGTATATCCTCCCCGGTCGTATCCACTTCAATCTTGATACCTTTCCCATCGGGAGTGTATTTGAATGCATTCGAAATCAGATTGATAACGATTGTATTAAAGAAACCCTTGTCCGAATTCCACATCACCTGTTCAGGAATCTTGCTCAAGAAAGAGATACCTCTGGACTTCGCCATTTCGACGAAGGTTTTGGCAATTCCCTTTACGATAGACGAGATATTCAGAGATTCAATGCACACTTCCCTATTGCCGGTTTCAATACGACGGAATTCAATCAGTTCATGAATCAGGTTATTCAGACGCTCGGCATTAGTCTGAATCATTTGTACATAGTCCGCCACGAATTTGCTTAATCCGTTGGAGGAAAGTATTCGCCCGCATGGACCGTAAATCAAAGTCAGCGGAGTGCAGAATTCATGAGCTATATTCGTAAAGAAACGGAGTTTGGATTCAAAGACATTTTTTTGGTGGCGTTTCTCTATTTCATTCAACAATTCCTGTTTCTTGCGTCTGGTGCGCAGTATAAAAGAACGAATCAGCAAGGCTACCAACAAAAACAAGCACAAGGCATAAATCAGATAAGCCCACCAGGAAGCATACCACGGATCGCCAATGCGAATGACTAAGGAGTAAACGCCACTTTCTCTATCAAAGACACTATTATAATATTTCACCAACAGCGTATATTCGCCGGGAGCCATATTCGTAAAAGACACTCCGCTCTCCGAACCGTTGTTCACCCATTGGTCGCTCAAGCCTTTCAATTTATAGAAATAGGTATAGTTATTGCCATTCAGATAGTCTACAGCAGCAAAGGAGACCGAGAAGAAGTTCTGGTCATACCGCAAGTTCAGTACTTCCGTATCCTTTTTCCGAGTGAGGAACTCGCCCAAGTTATATTGCTCACCAAAGATGGACAGTTTGTCGAAATAAACAGGCGGAGTATAAAGTTGTTCGAGACGACCGTCTGCACGGATAGCTACAAACCCGTTGATGCCGCCGAAAAACAATGTACCCGTCCGTGGGTCGCGAAAAGCAGCCCCGTCACTAAACTCCACCACTTTCAGCCCGTCACCGAAACCATACGAACGGAAAACATTGCGGTGAGTATCAAAGTTGATAAGTCCAGAGTTGGTACTCAGCCAGAAGTTATCAGGCGAATTCCTAAGTATGGCATGAATCGTGTTATTCAGGAACCCGTTCTTTGTATTGAAGAATTGGTAGGACGTTTCCGAAGTATATTTTATCAATCCATAACTCGTGCCGAAAAGATAATGATTGCTACTGTCCTTACTAATGGCAAGAATATTATTCAGGGTCATGTTTTCGTGCTTATGAGTAGAGACAGGCTCAAGCCCGTTCGTTGTCCTGTTAAAGCTGAATACTCCGTATCCCTTATTACCGAAGAGCAGACGGGATTCGTCCTCTGCGTAGATGGTAAAAAAATAGTTCGACCCCAGCTCGCCGTCATTGATGACATAACGCTGTGCATCCGCAACAGCCGGATTATCCGGTGTTCCGGTGACACGGGCTTTCAGTACGCCCATTCCCACACTTGCCAGCCACAGTTCCGAATCGGATGTTTCATAAATGTCATGTATGTATTTAAAGTCTTCGTTGTCCACCCGGATGGGGATATTTTTAATGCGCTTTTCCTTGTACGAGTAATAGCTCAATCCATCTTCGCTTCCTATCCAGAGAATATTCCGGTGGCTTTTGGCAAAGCAATAGACTGCGTTGCTGCTCAACGCGCTGTTGGCGGTAGTCAGAGTCTCCGCCCGGCAGTCGGAGATGTTCCTGTCTACTTCGTAATCATAGATTTTCAATATGCCGTTTCCCTTTGTCCCCACCCAAAAGGTGCGGTCTTCGTCAAGATAGAGCGCACGCACGGGGCGTTCTATCTTCTCACTGTAATTGCCAAGCACCGTCGACTTGATAGAATAGAGAGGAGTAGAGTAAAGAAAAACACCTTGCCCGTCCGTACCTATCCACACTATATCCTGAAAACGGTCTTTCTTGAGACAAAACACGCCACTGTTGATGGGCAAAGGCTGAATCTGATAGCCCTCCTCCATTCCTTTTTGTTTCTCCAGCAGCAGAATGCCATCCATCAAGAAGCCGACAAAGAAGCTATCGTGATAATGGACAATGGAAGAGATTTTCCCGCGCGCCTGTATCTCTTTACCCAAGTTGGCAATGAATTCATTCTGCCCGGTCGGAATATGAAAGGCGTAGAAGTTGTAATCTCTATCTATATGATAAAGATACTGTTCATCATTAAAGCAATAAATCTGTGAATTCTGATAAATCAGTTCGGTTTTCTGCGGCAACAGGGTGATATCTCCCGAGACCGTCTCCTGCTGTATGCCATAACACCGATTGTAGCCTTTCATCACTACCCACATACAGTTGTTGGCATCAATAAAAAAGTCTACGATGTCCGAAACGGGAATGCCCGTGGTATTTATTTTCTTGAAAACGCCCTCTTTCTTATGATAATAATAGATACAGTTACTGTCTTGGATAATGAACAGATTGCCGTTATTATCCTTATTCATAAAGAAGAGTTTCCGAAATTCATTGTAATGCGTGATAGTATTAGTACGCCTGTCCAGACGGTTCAATCCATAGTACGTTTGAATCCAGTATACATCATCCCCCGTATATACGATATTATCAATCAGATTTCCGGATAAGTAATCCTCCTTGTCACGAGTCTTAAACTCTTCGATCTGCTGTCCGTCATAAACATTCAGCCCGTCGCAAGTTCCAATCCACATCAGTCCGCGTTCGTCTTGGCACAAAGATGTAATCGAACTGTTAGACATATACTCCTTATCTGCAATCTGTTTCAAATTATACGCATAAGCTGTATGTATCAACAGATTAATGACAGAAGCAAAAATAAAAATTGAAGTTCTGCTCATAGCGTATCGTTCTTAGATTTAATATATGGCAAAGGTAAATAAAAAAAACATTTCACGTTTTTTCTGGCAGGATTATAAGTAAAGATACGTGCCATAGTAGTTAACATTCGTGTCATCCGAAATTTTCACTATTCCATTCGTAGAAGCACATCTCTTTTCTCCCTACTTTCGTAGTAGAAATTATTTTCAAATTCATAAATTCATTTGTTCATGAAAGCACATTTTTCATTTAAACACTTGCTATTTCTTGGAAGTGCCGTGCTGTACACACTGCAATCTTCTGCCGTAAAGAATCCGGTGGACTATGCAAGCACACTGGTAGGCACACAGTCCAAGTTCGAACTGTCTACCGGAAACACGTATCCGGCTACGGCTCTGCCGTGGGGAATGAATTTCTGGACGCCGCAAACCGGTAAAATGGGAGACGGATGGGCATACACGTACAATGCCGACAAAATCCGGGGATTCAAACAAACCCACCAACCCAGTCCCTGGATGAACGACTATGGTCAGTTTGCCATCATGCCTGTCACCGGTGGACTGGTATTCGATCAGGATCGCCGGGCCAGTTGGTTCTCTCACAAAGCGGAAGTCGCCAAGCCTTATTATTATAAGGTGTATCTTGCCGACCACGACGTAACCACCGAGCTTGTCCCCACCGAACGAGCAGCCATGTTTCGTTTCACCTACCCGGAAACGAAGAACGCTTACGTCATTGTAGATGCCTTCGACAAAGGCTCTTACATCAAAGTGATTCCCGAAGAGAACAAGATTATCGGCTATTCGACAAAGAATAGCGGCGGTGTGCCCCAAAACTTCAAAAACTACTTTGTTGTGCAGTTCGACAAACCGTTCACATTCACCTCCGCCGTTTCTGAAAACAATATTCTCCCCAATGAAACGGAAGTGAAA
>CAKUYM010000015.1 GCA_934716785.1 uncultured Bacteroides sp.
TGTATATCCTTGCCGGTCTTTTTGAGCAGTTCCTTCAACTGGTCGTTCTTGCCAAGCATCCAGCGGTTGATGATTTCCTTCAGTTCGTAAGGATTCTCGCCGAAGATGGAATGAACGAGTGCCAGTATCGTAGTGTCTCCCTGCGCTGCCAGTTCGTTTGCCTGCTTGAAGTAGCTGTCGATAAGCGCCTTCATTTCCGGACGTATGGAGATATACTCGTTCTGCCCTTCTACGTACTGCACGCGATCCCATGTGATGGGGAGCGACGGAGAGTCGTAAGCGGGACGTTTCATCTGGTCGATGTACCAGTCGGTCTGCAGGTAACTCAAGTTGCAGGTGCGGGCGTCCGTGCGGAAACCTTCCGTCTCTTGATTGTACCACAACGGGAAAGTATCGTTGTCACCGTTGGTGTAGATAATAGGGTTGCCTTCTTCTTGCAGGGTCATCAGGTAGTTCTGACCGAAGTCGCGGGCTACGAAGCGGCCGCTGCGGTCGTGGTCGTCCCATGTCTGTCCGGCCATCTGTATCGGGACAAACAAGCAGAGGACGGACGTCAGGATGGCTGCCGGAAGTTCCTGCATCTTGCAGTAGTCACGCAGCATGCGGATGATGCCTGCCACTCCCATGCCTACCCAGATGGCGAAAGCGTAGAAGGAGCCGGCATATGCGTAGTCTCGTTCACGCGGCTGTGCCGGTGTCTGGTTGAGGTAAAGCACGATGGCGATACCTGTCATGAAGAACAGGAAGAATACCACCCAGAATTGCTGGATGCCGCGTTGGCTGTGATAAGCTTGCCAGAAGAGGCCTATCAGACCGAGAATCAGCGGCAGACAGTAGAATACGTTATGCCCCTTGTTGTTCTTGAGGTCTTGCGGAAGGAATTCCTGGTTGCCTACCAGCAGGTTGTCGATAAACGGAATACCGGTAATCCAGTTGCCGTGTTCTATCTCTCCGGTGCCTTGTATGTCGTTCTGCCGTCCGGCAAAGTTCCACATGAAGTAGCGCCAGTACATGAAGTTCAGTTGGTAGGAGAAGAAGAACTTGATATTCTCCCATTGGGTGGGCATATTCACCATCACCGTTTCCCCGCATTGGTCGTAGGGTACGTTATAACCTTTGACATCCACCCATTGCTTGTAGAGCGATGCGTGTGACGAACTGTACATGCGCGGGAAAAGCATATTCTGTGCATATTCGTATTCTATGCGTCCGGGCAGTTCTATATAAGAGTCTTTCTCGTCCGGTGAGGTCTTTTCCTTGCGGATAAATTTGCTTCCCGTCTCCGACTGGCGGGGGATGCAATAGCCGTCTTTTACGTCGAGCGCCACTTTCGAAGAGAAGGCGGGACCGTAGAAGAGCGGACGGGTTCCGTATTGTTCGCGGCCGAGATATTCGCCCAGCGTGAATATATCTTCCGGTGAGTTCTGGTCCATCGGAGTGTTGGCGGTGGAGCGGATTACGATCAGCGCATAAGAGGAATATCCGATGACGATCATCATGGTGCACAGCAATGCCGTATTCATGGTGCGTGCTGAAATGCGCCATTTCTCTTTAATCTTGGCTTGCATCTCCGGAGCAAGGTAGAGTCCTAATGCCGCAATGACGAGGACACCGATCACGATGCTGCTTGCTCCATGTCCGTAGAACGGGATACCGAGCATGGCGATTGTCACAATAAAGGAGATGGCCATGCGCATCTTGTTCTTCTCGGTGTAGCTTTCGTACACGCCCCATATAAGAGCGGCGGCAAGCAGGATGATGTAAACCACCACACCGGAGTTGAACGGCATGCCAAGTCCGTTGACGAACAGCAATTCAAACCATCCGCCCACTTTCACGATGCCCGGAACGATGCCGTAAAGCACGGCGGCTACGAGCACCATCGAACCGCAGAGCGCTATCAAAGAGCCTTTTGCGGTGGCGTTCGGGGTCTTCTTATAATAGTAAACCAGCACGATGGCGGGTAGGCAAAGCAGGTTGAGCAGGTGCACACCGATACTTAATCCGGTCAGGTAGGCGATCAAGATAATCCAACGGTCGCTGTGCGGCTGGTCGGCAACGTCTTCCCACTTCAGAATCAGCCAGAATACGATTGCGGTAAACAGGGAGGAGAAAGCGTATACTTCACCTTCTACTGCCGAGAACCAGAATGTGTCACTGAACGTATAGACCAGTGCACCGACCAGTCCGCTGCCCATAACCGTGATAAGCTGTCCTTTGGTGATATTGTTTTCATCGGTGATAATCAGTTTGCGAACCAAGTGGGTGATGCTCCAGAAGAGGAACAGGATACAGGCACCGCTCATCAGCGCGCTCATGTAGTTCACCATTTTCGCTACGGTGGTTGCGTCGGAAGCAAACTGGGTAAACAGGTTTGCCATCAGCATGAAAAAAGGTGCGCCGGGCGGGTGGCCGACTTCCAGTTTGTAGCCAGTGGTTATAAACTCAGGGCAATCCCAGAAACTTGCGGTCGGCTCTATTGTAAGGCAATAGACTGTTGCCGCAACGATGAATGTAAGCCAACCCATGAGGTTGTTTACGGTTCTATACTGTTTCATTAGCACTATGGTGGTTTATTCGTTAAAAACAAATTATGCGGTCGCAAAGATAATGATTTACTTGCATATAGGAGAAGAAAGTAAGAATTATTAAGTATAAGGGGATTGAGAATGTGAAATATAGTGTGGATGTTTTTTCTAATGCTTTTAAGTTTATTACAGATAAAACGTTTGTTTATTGACAATAAAAGGCTACTTTTGTTCTACGCTAACAAGAGTGCTAACTTATGTCTGTAAATGCGATAAAGCAGGAATTATTGTCTAAACTGAAGCAGGAACATTGCTTTTGGTCGTACAATGAAGCCTCAATCAAGGATATCCCGGATGATATATTGATTGAGAAGACCTTGTTGCATCTCGATCTGGAAGAAATTAATCAACTTTTTCTGATATATCCTTTCAAGAAGGTAAAACAGGTATGGCTGGATTACCTTGTTCCGCAGGAAGAATATCTTTATACACTGAACCGTTTTTTTGCTTGGTATTATTTCAAGGTAAAGAATCCCGATGCTTATATAAAGTCTATGGCAACCCGTCACTTAAATAGAATGTTGGCATGAAAGGGCTGGCTCCACATACAAAACAGCTCTTTGAGTTCGTTTCTAAGTTGGATTGCCTTGTTTTATTATCTGGTTATAAGGTGCATCTTCTTTCTCATCCATTTATAAATACCAAAACTTATTACAGCCAATGTTGCCAATATGGATATAATGATAAGGTCTCTATGGTTTAATGGTTTTCTTATATAGCCTATTGCATACCATGGAATGGCTGTCACCAAAAGTATAGAAAGCAACTTTGCTTGTTTTGAGAAATAGTAGGCGGCATACTCTTGATTAAATAGCTTATCATCAATTGATGGTGCCATCTCTTTGTAGAAAAGTTTTTTCTGAATGAACTTTTTTCTTGAATGGTATCCGATATAAAACCAAATAAGAGACCAAGCTATCAAAAATAAACATATGCCAATTCCTCCTATACCGTCATCAAAGAAATACGAATATTCTACCTGTCTGATGGAAGCGGCAATAATAGCCATTAGTACTATCAATATGTTCCAAATGATAGCAGTAGCAATACCGTATTTAAAATAGTCTTTCATAATATTTCGGTTATTTGCCAAATATAACATATTTGAGGAAGAAAACAATACTTTATCAAACATATTTGGCTACGCAATTGCATAATTTTCATCGCTCACCAGGTAAATCGGCTTTTTTGTGGCATTTCAATCGGTCTTTTTGTGATAATAGTCCTTTGCTTATGAATTGTGGTTATCGGGACTTGTTTCTGTATAGGGCTTTCTATGGTGCCGGGTACTTTTGAATATCCTCTTCCCTTAGTGGTGATGATGCTCGCCTAAAATGCGGTGCGGCAATGTGCCATGCCCCAGCAGTTCGATGGGGCAGTTGAAGTTCTTTTCCAACCACTCTGTAGTGATGCCGGTGTCCGGATGATAATCGAGCGTTTCGTTGACGCAGGCGATAGACTTTACCTGTTGCAATACCGTGCCGATGTCATGGCTGACGAGAATGATGGCGCACTCCTTATTGATTTCGGTCAATAGCTCGTAGAGACGTGCTTCAAAACGCTTGTCGATGTAGGTGTTGGGCTCATCAAGGATAAGCACTGATGGGTCGGAGATGATGGCACGCCCCAAGAGGGCACGTTGCAGTTGTCCGCCGCTTAGCTGTCCGATGGCACGGTGTTCAAGCCCTTCGAGCCCCATGCGGGCAATGACTTGCCTGCTTTTCTCTTTCTCTTCGGGCGTGAACCGGGCTGTCAGTGATTTCTGGACACTCAATCCGGAGAGAATTACCTCTTCTACCGAGATGGGGAACTTCCGGTCGATGGTGTTATATTGTGGCAGATAACCCAACGAGGGTTTGCAGTGGAATATGATTTCTCCGCCGGTGGGCTTCAGCAGTCCTAAGATGCATTTCATAAGCGTAGTCTTCCCACCGCCATTCGGACCGATAATGCCCAAGAAATCCTGTTTGTAAACAGTGAGATTGATGTCATGAAGCACATTGCGGCCGTCGTATCCGGCAGAAAGATTCTTTATTTCAATAATAGGCTTTGCCATAGGACTTTCTTTTATATTTCCTTTTTGTTGTTTATTCTTTGGTCTCGGCAGGAGCGAGGGCTTCGGCTACCTTCAGCATCTCCTCCTCCCAGTTGTAGCTCAGCGGATTGATGGGAACGACCTTCGTTCCGGTCTGCTGCGCGATGGTCTCCGCATTGCGCTTGTCGAACTCCGGCTGCACGAAGATGACGTGTACATTCTCTGTCCGGCAGAGGTCTATCAGCTCTTTCAGATGGGCAGGCGAAGGCTCTTTGCCGCCTTCCTCGATAGAAATCTGATGCAATCCGTAGTCGCGGGCAAAGTAGGAGAGTGCGGGATGATAAATCATAAAGGCTTTGGCGGCTCCCGGTTCGGAGAGTTGTTGGCAAATCAGGCTGTCGGTATGCTGGATACGTCGGCAGAGCGAGTCGTAACGAGCCATGTAGTAGGCCTCATTCTCTTTATCCAATTGCTTGAGAGCCTTGTAGGTGTTCCCGGCAATGATTAACGCATTAGTGGTGGAGTTCCATATATGCGGTTCTACAGCGTGGACGTGCCCGTCGTGAGCATCAGGGTATTCGTGGTCATGGTCGCCATTGTTCAAGATGAGGTCGATGCCCTTTGACGTGTCAAATACTTGGATATGAGGAGTGTTGTTCATCAGGCGATCCATCCAACTCTGCTCGAATCCGATGTAGCCGATGCGGAAATACGCTTTGCTGTCTCCCAAGGAGACAAGCTGCTGGGGAATAGGATCATACGTCTCCGGACTGGAGCCTTTGGGAACCATGCTGACCACCTCGAACTTATCTCCCGCAATGGCTTCGGCGAAGTAACGCTGCGGCTCGATAGTGACAGTAATCACTGGCTTTTTGGTCTCGTTGTCGTCACCCTTGGATGCACGCCCGTTGCAAGCTGTTACCAGCAGGCAGGAGCCAAGGAGTAGGAGCATTCTTATCTCTTTTATCAGTTGCTTATTCATAGTTGTTTTATATTTTGGGGGTTCTTTTATCTTATAACTTGTTTTTCTTAACTTGTTTTTATATTCTGTTCTTACTCTTATTTCTGTTCTTGCTTTTATTCCGGCTTCACTACAACTTGCGGGCGCGCAATATCTCTCGCTTGCCACCGGGAGGTCCCGGAAGACGTTCGACGAGGAAGCCTGCCGCTTGCAGCATTCGGCGGACAACGCCTTTGGCACAGTAAGTAGTCAGAATGCCATCTTTAGCCAATAAAACATAAATCCGGTTGAATAGTTCTTGCGACCACATCTCCGGCTGCTTCTCCGGTGCGAAAGCATCGAAGTAGACGAGATTGAATCGGGAGCCCTCTACTTTCCACTTATTAATGTCCTCTTGTACTTTTCGTAGGGTGAAGTGCGGGGTGAGCCGTACATCCTCTTCCCATGGAGAAGTATGGAGTTGCTTGAACAGCTTGATGGCGGTTTGCTGTTCGTTGTTCACCGTTATTTGCTCGTCGTTCGGGACGTAGTTCAGTTGTTCTATCGTCTGCCACTCCAACGGATACAGCTCTACGCCTGTGTAGTGTACATTCCGGCAGCTTTCTTCAGCCTCTTTGAGCGTGAGCCAGGCGTTCAGTCCGGTTCCGAAGCCTATCTCAAGAATATGTGGAGAGGGGGCGGCAGATGCTTTCAGCCCCATATCAATGAAGATATGCTGAGACTCCGTGCGTGCTCCTTTCGTTGAATGGTAATGCTCATTCAATTCCGGAACAAACAGGGTGGCGCTCCCGTCTTCGGTTCTCTCAATAATTCTTTCCATCATTACACTCTTACACTACTAAATACTTAATGCTTACTTTCTTACATTCTTTATACCGGCTCTATACCAGCTCTATACTGGCTCTATACCGGAAAACTCTCTATCCTGCCACTGCGTTCCAAGCGCTTTCGAGCGCATACAGCAGAAGGATATAACGTACCAGTTTGCCTGCAAACATGGAGCCTAAAGTAATCCACGTATTGCTTCGCATGAAACCTAATGCAATGGCTATCACCTCCCCAATGGCGGGCAGAAAGGTAAAGAACGCCATCATTGCCCCTTTGCCTTGCAGGAAGTTCACCATTTTATCTACTTTCTCTTTTTTTACTTTGAAATATTTCTCAATCCAGCTTATCTTGCCCAGACGTCCCATATAGTAGCACGTCATTCCGCCCACCGTGTTGCCCAAGGTGGCCGACAGCAGGCAGGCGATGGGAGGCAGGCCGAGCTTCACCAGTGCCACCACTACCAGCTCGGAGCTGAAAGGCACGATGCTTCCCGCCAGTAAGGCCGAGATGAACAATCCCGGAAGTCCCCAGTCTATGAGGAGTTGTGTTATTGAATCTACAAAAGCGTCCATACATTAAATGCGAATAAAAGGATGAGGCCGGCTAACGAGGCAATGAAAAATACATTCGAGCTTTTACTGCCGGTCAGCACAAAAAAGTGACCGATAAGGATGCTGCAACTCACCATGAGCAGTGGCAGCAGGTCGTCGCAACAGTTCGGTTGGATGGCTATCAGCAGGAAGAGGAACACGGTCAGGTCTATCAGAAACTGGAGATAGGCACGTGTACGTATCTTGTCCTCAAAGCCGGCAGCGATGCAATGAGCGGCACTGACCACGAACAGTACGAGCAGATAGCCGAGCATTGCCAATTCCCAGGTTGGAAGGACTCTCAGGTTGAAGACTTCGCCAAATGTCACTAACTCGATGAAAGGACGGTAGAACAGGTCCATCTCATTGTAGAAGAAAGCGTGGCCGAACAGCATCCAGTAGGGGAGCGTCCATCCTATCAGTGCGGCGCAGAAACTGCGTGGCGTGAGCGACTGAAACCGATAGGCCTCAAGCAGCCAGAGCACAGAGAAGATTGTGAGCTGTGGGAAAAGGATGCTTCCCGCTCCGATAAAGAAGAAGGAATAGAACAGATTGCCTGACGACTGTGACTGCTGATAGCTTCTGAACAGGAAATAGGTGGAGATGAGGAGTGCCAAGGCAACAAGATCTCCCGCATACAGCAGGTGCATCTCCGGACAGACGGTGACCAGCAGAAAGAAAATGACCGTCTGCATAGAGGCTCTCATGCGGATGATACCGAATTGGTTGTTCAACTCTATCAGGAAATAGCCGATGGCGGCATAGACAAGAAAGCTGACGATTTGTTCCGCCCAGCCCGGCAGCAGGGAGTCGCGTACAGACTGCCAGAACGAGGAATGGCTTTCCTGAGTGGCAGAGGTTATGAGACCGGGAAATAAAAAGTTGGCCGACACCCAGCAAAGGGTGCAGATAAGAATAACGACAGGCAGGGTGAGCCGTCCTGTCGTTATCTGATTTTGTAGTTTTTTATTTCTCATGACTGTGAAATCCGTGCTTGATCCATCCTATTAACTTTGGCGACCTTTTATAACTTTGTCCACTTCTTTATGACTTTGGGAAGTTTATAACTACTCTTACATCTTACAAGTTTTACAGGTCGAACCCAATGTCGCGACGGAAGTATTTCTTGTCGAAGTCAATCATATCCGCCACTTTGTAGCTCTGTGCCAATGCTTCTTCTTTCGTGGCACCGTAAGAGCAGACAGCGATGACGCGTCCTCCGTTTGTTACTATCTGTCCGTCTTTCATTGCTGTTCCGGCATGGAAGATGATACTGTCCGTTGCGGCAGCCTGCTCCAGTCCTTTGATGGGGAATCCCTTTTCATAGGCTTCGGGATAACCGCCGCTGACGAGGATGACGCAACCTGCCGAGCGTGGGTCGGTTACGAGTGTTTTCTCGTTCAGATTGCCTGCTGCCGTGCCCTCAAGCAGTTCGACAAGGTCGCTCTGGATGCGGAGCATCACACTTTCTGTCTCGGGGTCGCCCATGCGGACATTGTATTCGATAACCATCGGTTCACCTTTCACGTTGATAAGTCCGAGGAAGATAAAGCCTTTGTAAGTGATATTCTCTTCTTTCAGTCCGTTGATGGTGGGCTCGATGATACGTGTGCGTACTTTTTCCATGAATGCTTCATCGGCAAACGGAACGGGAGTCACGCTACCCATGCCGCCTGTGTTGAGACCTTTGTCGCCTTCACCGATGCGTTTGTAATCCTTTGCCACGGGCAGAACCTTATAGTTCTCACCGTCTGTCAGAACGAATACGGAACATTCGATGCCGCTAAGGAACTCCTCAATGACAACGGTGGCGGAGGCAGAGCCGAACATGCCGCCTAACATTTCTTTCAACTCTTTCTTGGCTTCGTCCAATGTAGGAAGAATAAGAACGCCTTTTCCGGCACAGAGTCCATCGGCTTTCAGTACGTAGGGAGCTTCCAGTGTTTCGAGGAAAGCGAGACCTTCTTCGAGATTTTCGGCAGTGATGCTTTTGTAACGGGCTGTCGGGATGTTGTGGCGCATCATGAAACCTTTGGCGAATTCCTTGCTTCCTTCCAGTTGTGCTCCTTTTGCCGACGGGCCGATAACGGTGATATGCTTCAGTTCCGGACGATCTTGGAAATAGTCGTAGATGCCTTTCACTAACGGATCTTCAGGACCTACTACTACCATTTCGATATTCTTTTCCTTTGCGAAGGCGCTGATCGCTTCAAAGTCGGTTGCTTTGATGTTGACATTCTCGCCTACGGCAGTAGTTCCGGCATTTCCCGGAGCAATGTATAGTTTTTCAACTTTCGGACTTTGGGCAATTTTCCATGCGAGTGCATGTTCGCGGCCGCCTGAGCCAAGTAATAATATCTTCATCTTTGTACTGTTATATTATAAGTTAGACTATTATAAGTTTACAGGTATAAGTTACCGTTATGAGTTACAGGTTCTGTTCAAAGTAACGGGTGATTTTCTCGTGCAGATGTACGCGGTCGCGACCTAATACGTTGTGCTTGTGGCACGGGTAAATGAACAGGTCGGGATAGGTGCGGGCATCTACGCAGGCTTTCATAAATGATAGCGTATGCTGCGGCACGCAGGTGTCGTCATGGTCGTCATGGATAATCAGCAGATGACCTTTCAGTTGCCCGGCGAGATTTTTCAAGTTGCATTCCTTGTAGCCTTCGGGGTTCGTTTTCGGTGTGTCCATATAGCGTTCGCCGTACATCACCTCATAGTAACCCCAGTCGATTACGGGACCTCCGGCAACACCTACCTTGAATATCTCCGGATAGCGAAGTAGCAGGGCAGTGGTCATGTGGCCGCCGAAGCTCCATCCGTGTACACCGATGCGTTCGCCGTCTACATAGGGCAGGGACTTCAGGAACTCGATCCCTTTCACTTGGTCTTTGCCTTCTTCGATGCCGAGGTGGCGGAAGGTGGCATTCTCAAATTCCAGTCCGCGATTACTGCTACCGCGGTTGTCGAGAGTAAACATGATATAGCCTTTGTTGGCCATGTAAACATCCCATCCGCGTGCTCCGTTCTGCCATCCGCCGGTGACGCATTGTGCATGCGGCCCACCGTATACGTAGATAATGGTCGGGTATTTCTTGGCGGGGTCGAAGTCTGCCGGTTTCATGAGTCGGTAGTGCAGATCGGTGGTGCCGTCGGCAGCCTTGATAGTACCGGTTTCGATGCTTGGCATCCGGTAGCCCTCATAAGGGTTCTTTGCCGTCAGCAAGTTTGCCGTTTCTTTAAAGTTTTTGGTATCTACCATATTGATGACACGGGGCTGGTCTTTCGTCGAATAGAGGTCGATGAGATAAGTGCCGGATGCATTGAGCATACCGCTGTGGGCGCTTTCTTGGCAGCTCTCGAATGGACGGCTCATCTTTCCGCTATTGACATTTACGGCAAAGTGTCCGCTCTTCAAGCCTTCGATGGCTGTGAAGATGATTTCTTTGCGTTTAGCGTTGAAGCCGAGCACCTCTTCTACAAGCCAATTGCCTTTGGTGAGTTGCCGTACTTTGCAGTGCTGGCGATACGTTCCACCTGTTGCGGAGGATTGCAATTCGGGATACATATTAGTGCGTGTATCAAAGAGATAGAGGTGGTTGTAGCCATCACGTTGGCTTTGATAAATGAATTTTGTGGCATCCCATGGCAAGAAGATGATTGGATTTTGCGGTTCGACATATTTAGGATGCATCTCCTCATAAAGAACACCAACCAGATCACCTGTCTCTGCATTGTATTGACAAAGTTTGGCATGATTCTGGTCACGGTTCAGCTCAATGAGGTAGAGGCTTTTCTCATCCGGTGCCCAACTGATATTCGTGAAGTAGCGGTCGGTAGGGTCGCCTGTGTTCAGATAAATGCTTTTCCCTGTTGCCGGGTTGTAGAGGCCTACCTGTACCTTATGGCTGGTCATTCCCGCCATCGGGTAGCGTATGTTGTTTACTTTCCCTACACGGGCAGTGATATCGACAAGCGGATATTGTGTCACCATGCTTTCATCCATGCGGTAGAAAGCGAGCAGATTGCCTTTCGGACTCCAAAAAGTACCTTTGCTGATGCCGAATTCATTGCGATGCACGGATTGACCGCAAACGATGCCTTCAGGTTCGTTGGTCACTGCCCGGTCGTTTACGTACAGGTTGTTGCCTATCGTGTAGGCTACATTGCCATTAGCTGTGCAATAATCTTTGTTCTCCGCTCCCTCTTTGGGCTTTAGAGAGCTGACAATCCGGTTGTCCTTGAAGTCATACACAATATATTTCCCTGCTGCTGTGAATAACATTTGCGGCTTGTCTGCCCATGGAAAACGGACAGAGTACAGGTGTTGCAACGTCCCTGCCTTGTTCTCGGCAAGCACTTTGTTTATCTGTTTGCGGGTGATGACCATTGTCTCTTTTCCCGTTTTAGGCTCAACCGAGTAGAGGGTATCGATGTCCGGTTTCATGCATTCGTCACCCCACCACTGCAGTCCGTACAGGTTTTCTGCGTAAAGGTAACTTTCGCCACCCGGAATTAACTCTTCCAGTGTCAGTTTTTTGGTCTCTTGTGCCATAATATTGAATCCGATTGGTAGTGCCATCAACAACAGGATGGCTCTTATTCCAATTTTGCTCATTGCTCTTTTCCTTTATTATTTGTTTTTAAATCCTTCTATTTTTACTATGAGTGAAGGCGAAAGGTACATATCTAAACCAGTTAATATCTAAGGTCACATTTTGTGACCTTAGATTGTTTGTCAGATAGTTATCCCTTTTTGTATGGTAATTCAGCTATTCCTCTTCCTTCTTCGGAATCCTTGGCTCCCGGTCTCCTCTAAACTCCCTTGGGGCTCTCGAGTCTCTTCCTCCGCGGAAGTCTCCCCGTGGTTTTCTATCTCTGTCGCCACCTTTGAAATCACCACCTTCTCTGCGCGGCTTGAAATCTCCCTCTCTGCGAGGTCTGGATTCACCTTCTCTGCGTGGCTTGAAGTCTCCTTCCCGTCGCGGTTTAAACTCCCCTTCCCGACGTGATTTAAATTCACCCTCGCGGCGTGGCTTGAACTCTTTTCTTTCTCTAAATTTTGACGCCTGTTCTCCCTCGGAGTCTTTCTTCTCTGCCTCTTCTTCTCCTTCTTGGCTCTTGAATTCTTTGTACTTTCCGTCGAAAATCTCATATTTGCGGAACTCACACTCCAACGGGCCATTGAACAAAGGCACTTTCCGGCTTGCTTTCAGGCCGATCTGGTCGAAACACTCTTCCCGATAAGACAAGACCCATGCCTCATTGCCTACAAACGCATGTTTCAGACGCTCGCCTATCATTTGATAAAGTCCGAGCAAATCATTGGTGGAAATACGTTCTCCATAAGGCGGATTCGTGACAATGATTGATTTCTCCTTCGGCTGCTCGAACTGCTGGAATGGTTGCAGTTTCAGTACTATATCTTTCGATACACCGGCAGCTTTTATATTGTGTGAAGCAATCTCATTCGCTTTCGGATTATTGTCATATCCGTAAATCTTATGTTCAAACTCACGCTCCTGGCTGTCATCGTTGTAAATTTCATCAAACATATCCGCATCGAAATCCACCCATTTCTCGAAAGCGAATCCTTTGCGGAACACACCCGGAGCAATGTTCTTTGCAATCAGGGCCGCTTCGATAGGAATAGTGCCTGAACCGCACATCGGGTCGATCAAGTCGCACTCACCACGCCATCCCGTCATCAGAATCATTCCGGCAGCCAATACTTCGTTCAACGGAGCTTCTACCGCTTCTTGGCGATAACCGCGACGGTGCAGTGACTCACCCGATGAATCCAGAGACAATGTGCAGGTGGTCTGTGCGATATGGATATTCAGCAATACATCCGGATTATTGATGCGGACAGACGGACGTTTTCCGGTCTTTTCGCGGAAGTAGTCCACAATAGCATCTTTCACCTTATATGAAACGAACTTCGAATGGCGGAACTCATCGCTAAACACCACTGCATCGATAGCAAATGTCTTGTTCACATGGAGATATTCTTCCCATGGGATAGTCTGTATCTGATTGTAAACCTCATCGGCATCCTTTGCCGTGAAGTGTTTGATAGGTTTCAAGATACGGATAGCGGTGCGAAGACAAAAATTGGCTTTATACATCATACGCTTGTCTCCGGTGAATGAAACCATCCGGCGTCCTATCTGAATGTCGTTGGCTCCTAATGTTGTAAGTTCTTCTGCAAGTATCTCTTCCAGTCCCTGGAAGGTCTTGGCAATCATCTCGAATTGTTCGCTCATATATAGTTATTTGATTTATTTTTTAGCTTTAGTCTGTACGATTCTCGCTCCTGCGGGGACATTCTCTGTCACCCATATATTGCCGCCCACGGTGGCATCGTGTCCGATGGTGATTCTGCCTAAGATAGTGGCATTGGAATAAACAATCACATTGTCTTCCAAGATCGGGTGGCGGGGGATTCCTTTGATCGGCTTGCCGTCGGCATCCAGCGGGAAACTCTTGGCGCCTAAGGTGACACCCTGATATAGTTTGACATTATTGCCGATGATGCTTGTTGCGCCGATTACGACACCGGTGCCGTGATCGATCGTAAAGTGGCTGCCGATTTTTGCTGCCGGATGGATGTCGATTCCTGTTTCGCTGTGTGCCATCTCTGTGATGATGCGCGGAATCAGAGGTACTCCCAACTCCAGCAACTCGTGTGCAATGCGGTAATTGCTGATAGCTTTGATGGCGGGATAGCAGAATATTACCTCACCGTAGCTTTCGGCAGCGGGGTCGCCATTGTAGGCAGCTTCCACATCAGTTGCCAGGATTCTTCTCATGGCAGGCAGTTTGCTGATGAACTTGGCGGCGAGACGTGCGGCCTCTTCCCGTCGGGAGTCCGGACAGGCATTACATTGTTCTTCTGTTATATTGACGCTGAAACACAATCCGGCAAGGATCTGCTCGGAGAGCAGGCCGAATAGCTTTTCGATGTTTACACCTATGTGATAATTGATTGTCCGGCTGTTGATGGTTGAATTTCCATAATATCCGGGGAAGAGGATGGAGCGTGAAAGCTCGATAATTTCATACAAGACTTTTGCAGAGGGCAGTGGCTCGCCATCTTTGTGCTGATGAAACAGTCCTTTGTAAGATTCGCTTTCCGATAGCTCATCGACTGCCTGTGTCAAAATGTGGGTGAAGTTCAGTGGACTCATTAGGTCAGTGCTCATATTTATATGGGCACAAAGGTATTAAAAAAATAATAAAATTCGTTGGGATTCAGGATAAATAAATGTATTTTTGTCACATTCAAAACGGGACACGAATAACGGGGGATATGGAGAAAAGAGTTACTATGAGACTATTTGCATTGTTGGGACTGTTGATATTGTTGAGTTGCGGGTATACCGGAAAGCATCATGGCGGCTCTTTCTGTGAACAGACTTTTGTCGATTCATTGGAAGTGCGGGTGCAGGATTCCTTATTCTCCAATGTGCTGTATTCCCGCTCAGAGATACGTGACGCGTTGGTGTCGACACCAGATTCTCAGTCCTATTACCGTTTGCTTGCCCTGTATGGAAAAACATTCTTTGTCTCTTCCGATTTTGATTCTGTCTTCTATTATTATCACCGAGTGAAGGACTTTTCGACCAAAGCCGTCAAATGCCCGCAGTGGAGCAGTGTGCTTTCCGAGGTTTACAATATGGAAGGCAATGTATGGATGCAGCTTAATCACCCCGATTCTGCCATCATGGATTATAAAGAGGCGTATGTACACTGTTTGGAAGGGGAGAGGTTGCAGCGGCTTCCTGATATCTGTATCAATATAGCCGATGCTTATCTGCATCGCGGCGATTTGTCTCATACGGCATCGTACTATCGTCGCGCTTTGTTCCTCTGTGATTCATTGAACTTGTCCGAGCATACGAAGTTTCCTGTCTATTACGGGCTGGGGCAGACCTACATGGAGCTGCGTGATTTCGACTTGTCGAATCATTATTACGAACTGGCAGGACAGTTCTTCGATGAAATGAATGTGGGCGAGAAGTGGACATATCTCAACAACCGCGGCAACCATTATTATTACAGGAAAGACTATCGGGAGGCCTTGAAGTATATGCGCAAGGCGAATGAACTGGTGTCTGCCTATTCCCAGATGGTATTCGAACAAAACTTCGTCAAGGTGAATTTGGGAGAATTGTATGTGTTGACGGATAATCTTGATTCTGCACAGATATGCTTGGATGAGAGTTACCGTTTCTTTTCTAAAATACAGCACAACTCGGCCGTGTACTATATCGAGACACAAATGATTGAGCTTGCCTTGAAAAAAGGAAATATCGCGCAGGCGAAGCAGATGATTGCCCGTACCAATCCAGTGGGGCATCTCGATGCCAATATGCTGAGTATACGCAATCAGTATCTTCAGCATTATTTTGAACGTACCGATGATTACCGCCATGCTTATGAATATCTGAAACGTGATCGCCGTCTGGATGATTCCATTCGCAGTGAACGGGTGCAGATGCGTGTTGCCGAGTTGGATATGCGTTATCGGCAGGACACGACAATACTGCGCAAAGAGATAAAGATTCAGCAGCAAGCCGGTGAAGTGAAGGCTTTGAGGTTGAGCGTCTATATCGGAGTGCTTGTCTGCGTGCTGCTTGTGGCGGGCACGATAGTCATTATCTGGTATATGCGCAAGAAGCGGGAGTTCCTTCGCGAACGTTTCTTCCGGCAGATAAACCGCGTCCGCATGGAGAATCTTCGCAGTCGGATTTCTCCTCATTTCACTTTCAATGTGCTGGGACGTGAGATCAATCAGTTTAAAGGTTCGGAAGAGGTGAAAAACAACTTGATGGAACTGGTGAAATATCTCCGCCGGAGCCTTGAACTGACAGAGAAGTTGAGTGTTTCTCTGCAGGATGAGCTGGACTTTGTACGTTCTTATATCGACTTGGAGAGGGGACGCGTCGGTGAGGGATTCGTCCCGACAATCACGGTGAAGGACGGGTTGGATGCAACCCGTATCATGATTCCCTCCATGATTGTGCAGATCCCTGTCGAGAATGCCATTAAGCACGGATTAGCAGGAAAGGATGGTGCGAAGGAGTTGTCAATATGCGTTTCACGACAAGGGAATGGAGTCCATATCACAGTTACGGACAACGGACGGGGATACTTACCGCAGGTGTCTTCCGAGACACGCGGCACCGGCACCGGGCTGAAGGTTCTCTATCAAACTATCCAGCTGCTGAATACAAAGAATAAGAGTGATAAGATACGTTTTAATATAACCAATAGGAACGATGGAAAGACGGGTACGCAAGTATCGGTATATATCCCGTTTCGTTTTTCTTATGATTTATGATAGAAACAGAAGGAAAGTATAAAGTGGCCATCATCGATGATGAACGTACGGCGATTGATGCCTTGCGGCGGGAGTTGAAAGCCTATGACGAATTTGAGATAGAGGGAGTGGCCGGCAATGCTGCAAAGGGGAAAAAGCTGATTATGGAGCTGCGTCCGGATTTGCTGTTCCTTGATGTGGAGCTGCCGGATATGCTCGGGCTCAACTTGTTGAGCGAAATGAGAGATGATATACTGTGGGATATGAAAGTCGTATTTTATACCTCTTATGATAAATACTTGTTGCAGGCTCTGCGTGAATCGGCTTTCGATTTCCTGTTGAAACCTTTCGAAAGTGATGAACTGAAGATTATTATAGACCGTTATCGAAAGGCTGTGCCGACTTTCGATATGTCTTCTTCTCCTGCTGCTTTTGCCGCCTCTGTCAGCGCTTTGATGCCGCAGCATGATATGTTTATGATTAGCACAGTGACGGGATTCAAGTTGCTGAGGCTGGAAGAGATCGGTTTCTTTGAGTATCTGAAAGATAAACGGCAATGGCAGGTAGTGCTGTTTAACCAAACCCGGCTGAACTTGAAACGGACTACCAAAGCGGAAGACATTATAAGATATTCACAGGCTTTTGTGCAGATCAGCCAGTCGGCTATCATCAATGTAAACTATTTGGCGATGATTGACGGTAAATGTTGCCAGCTCTATCCTCCCTTTCATGATAAGAGCGATCTGGTGATTTCCAGAAACTTCCTGAAGGAACTGCAAGAACGTTTCTACGTGCTTTGATGCCTGCCGTTTCTTATCCTGATGCCGGATCCCCCGATAAATAGTCTTATAAAATAAGGGACGCACTTCTTCACCAGAAGCAGCGTCCCTTGTCGTTAGAATATTAGAATGAGAGAGTTATAGTTACATATTTGTATTATCCATCGTAACGGTCATTTCGGGGACCAGTACGTAGGTTTGTTTCTTGTTGTTCCACTTATAATACTTGGTAGTGACGCTCTTGCCGACATAGGTATAATTGATGCGCAAGTCTTTTTGCCATTCATTCTTATCGCTGTTCCATTTCAAGGCTTCACTTTCAATCATACGCTTGTTGTCATCGTACTTATAAGAGTACTTCATATAGTTGGCAAGTGTATTACCATTCATTTTGTAAACAGTTTGTCCTACTGTTACGCCATTTTCTTCGATTGGATTATAAACCAATTGGCCATCATAGCTACGTGCAGAAGTTGCAAGTGACATAACAAGAAGAACTGCTGATAAAATAAACATTTTAAAAAGAACTTTTGTTTTCATGGCTATTTAATTTTTTAGTTATACTTTCTTTTTTCTATATTAGTCTCTGTTTGACGCTGTAAAATTACATATTTATTTGATATTTATGTAGAATCAAAAATAAATTATTGTCAAAATGTCAAGTGGAAGCAAGGGAAACCATTTGCTTTTTGCCAAGATTGATGACAAAAAAATATCCGGCAGTTAATCTGCCGGATATAGAACGAATCACTTCGTTGAGAAAGTGTTTGTTTTTCTATCTTTATGGATGTCGAGTTAAATAATGTTATCACTTCGTGTACACTCCGTTTTATAGGTGTGCACCCTATAAACGGTATGCGTACAACAGCTTTTTAGTGTGCTTCAAGCCAATTTTTACCCCATCCGCAGTCGGCTTTCAAAGGAACGTGCATACGGTATGCCTTCTCCATTTCTTCGATAACGATTTCTTCTACGCACTCTTTCTCATTGACAGGAACGCTGAAGTTCAATTCGTCGTGTACTTGCAGAATCATCTTGGCCTGTATTCCTTCTGCCCGGAACCGTTGGTAGATACGTGCCATGGCTACCTTGATGATATCTGCCGCACTTCCCTGGATGGGGGCGTTGATTGCATTTCGTTCCGCGTATCCGCGTACGACGGCATTTCGCGAATTTATGTCCGGCAGGAAGCGTTTCCGATGGAAAATTGTCTCCACATAGCCTTTCTCCTGAGCCACCCGTATGCTCTTGTCCATATAGGCTTTCACGCCCGGATAAGTCTCGAAGTATCCGTCGATAAGCTCTTTGGCCTCTTTGCGGTCTACATTCATCCGTTCGGCAAGGCCGAATACGGATATACCATATATAATACCGAAATTGGCGGTTTTGGCTTTGCGGCGCATATCCGAATCTACATCCTTTAGGTCGGTCTTGTAGATCTTTGCGGCTGTAGCGGCATGGATGTCGTAATTGCTGAGGAAAGCATCGATCATGTTCTTGTCCTCACTGAGATGAGCCATGATGCGCAACTCGATTTGTGAGTAGTCTGCAGAGAAGAAAAGGCAACCCTCATCGGGTATGAATGCTTTACGGATTTCTTTACCGTTCTCATCGCGGATAGGGATGTTCTGCAAGTTCGGATTGCTTGAACTGAGTCGTCCCGTAGCGGTGACCGTCTGGTTGAAAGAGGTATGTACCCGTCCGGTGCGTGGATTGATGAGCAAAGGGAGGGCATCTATATACGTTCCCAACAGTTTTTTCAATCCGCGGTGTTCCAAAATCTTCTCTACCACCGGATGCTTGTGGCGAAGACTTTCGAGCACTTCTTCCGAAGTGACATATTGCCCTGTTTTGGTCTTTTTGGCTTTCTCTACAATCTTCAGTTTGTCAAACAACACTTCGCCGACCTGCTTGGGTGAAGCAATGTTGAAAGTTTCGCCTGCCAACTCATAGATTTCCTTCTCGATGCGCTCCATCTGTGCCGTGAAATGGGCGGACGATTGCTTCAACGCTTCCGTATCCAGCAACACGCCGTTTCGTTCTATGTTGACCAATACCGGGACAAGCGGCATTTCTATGTCATAGAACAGTCGCTCGGCATCATTCGCTTTCAGCTCTTTCTCCAGTACGTTTTTCAACTTCAGTGTGACGTCTGCATCCTCACAGGCATAGCGATATACATCTTTCGGGTCGAGGTCGCGCATGTTCTTCTGATTCTTTCCTTTCGGACCGATCAGCTCGTCGATGTGGATGGTCTGGTAGTGCAGATAAATTTCCGCTAAATAATCCATACCGTGACGGAGTTCCGGCTGAAGAACATAGTGTGCGATCATTGTGTCGAAAAGCGGACCTTTCACTTCCACGCCATAATTCAGAAGAACAATCATGTCGTACTTGATATTCTGTCCGACCTTCAACGAATTCTCATTTTCGAATACCGGACGGAATTCATTGACAATCTTTAACGCTTCCGCCTGCTCTGCAGGAACCGGGACATAAAATGCTTCATTTTCGGCAATGGAGAAACTCATTCCGACCAATTCTGCATCCATCGGCTCCGTTCCGGTAGTTTCCGTATCTAACGAGAGAATTTTCGATGTAAGTAACTTTTGAATAATTTCTCTCCTTTTTTCTTCTGTATCAATAAGTTGATAGCTACAGTTGAGCGAATTTAGCGTCTCTAAATTTGATTTTTTTTCTTCGTCCGGCCGGTTGGTCGCAAAATTCGCAAACAAATCGCCTTGCACAGCTCCTTCGTTTTCAGAGAAAAGGGGAAGAGGAGCAGGGGTCGCTTTTCCGGCTGCCGTTTTATTTCCGGCTGTCACTCCTTTTCCGGTAGACTCTTTTTTGAGTACGCGGTCGATGAGAGTTCTAAATTCCAATTCTTCGAAAATACTACAGAGCGAATTCTCGTCAGCTTCTTCGCGGACGAGTGCATCCATTTCGAGTTGGATAGGAACATCAATTTTGATCGTTGCCAAGAACTTTGAGAATGTAATCAGTTTCCGGTTTGTTTCTACTTTTGTTTTGAGCGCCCCTTTCAGTTGGTCGGTATGCTCCAGCAGATTTTCGATACTGCCGAATTCGGCAATCAGTTTCTGTGCGGTCTTTTCACCTACACCGGGACAACCGGGGATATTGTCCGAGGCATCTCCCATTAGTCCGAGCATGTCAATCACCTGCGAGGGCGATTGGATATCAAACTTAGCCTTCACCTCTTCGATACCCATCACCTCAAAACCGCCTGTATGCTTGGGGCGATACATAAACACCTTGTCGCTCACCAACTGTCCGTAGTCCTTGTCGGGTGTCATCATATATGTGGTGATACCCTGTCGTCCGGCTTCGGTGGCAAGTGTCCCTATCACGTCGTCGGCTTCGTAGCCGGGAACCTCTAAGATGGGGATGCGATATGCCTTTATGATATCCTTTATAATAGGTACGGAAAGCCGGATTGCTTCAGGTGTCTCCTCGCGTTGCGCCTTATACTGTTCGAAAGCCTCGTGGCGGAAGGTGGGCCCCGATGGGTCAAAAGCCACTCCTATATGTGTTGGATTTTCTTTTTTCAGTACCTCTTCAAGGGTGTTGACAAAACCTAAAACGGCCGAAGTATTGAATCCTTTAGAGTTGATTCTTGGGTTCTTGATAAAGGCGTAATATGCCCGATATATCAGCGCATAGGCGTCTAAAAGAAATAATTTATTATCTGAATCCATAGATTTAATTAATTTTTCATGGTAAAAGTACAAAAAAATACCGTATTAAGCGTTTTATTATTACTTTTGTGCTCAAATTGTGTATAAATGGACAGTATTTCACTTATCAGAACTCCGATTGAAGCGGAACTGGCGAACTTCAAGAATCTTTTTGATAGTTCTCTTGCCAGTTCGAATACATTGCTCGACAACGTTGTGTCTCATATACGTCAGAGGAGTGGTAAGATGATGCGTCCTATTCTTGTCTTGCTGGTAGCGCGCCTTTACGGTGACGTTCTTCCCTCCACGCTTCATGCTGCCGTTTCTTTAGAATTGCTTCACACGGCAAGTCTGGTGCACGATGACGTGGTGGACGAGAGTTCCGAACGTCGGGGGCAGCTTTCGGTGAATGCCATCTTTAATAATAAGGTGGCTGTGCTGACAGGCGACTATCTGCTTGCCACAAGTTTGGTGCATGCCGAGTTGACGCGCAGCCATCCTATCATCCAACTGATATCTTCGTTGGGACAAGACCTCGCTGACGGTGAGTTGCTTCAACTGTCCAATGTAAGCAATCACAACTTTTCCGAATCAGTTTATTTCGATGTAATCCGTAAGAAAACCGCCGCTCTTTTCGCAGCATGTACAAAAGCTGCCGCTATCTCTGTCGGAGTGGGAGAGGAGGATGCTGAATTTGCCCGTTTGTTGGGCGAATATATCGGTATCTGTTTTCAGATAAAGGATGACATTTTCGATTACTTTGATAGTAAGGAGATAGGCAAACCGACGGGTAATGATATGCTCGAAGGCAAACTTACTTTGCCTGCCTTGCATGTGCTGAATAAAGTGCAGGACAGTGTTGCGCAAGAGATTGCATTAAAGGTGAAGGAGGGAACGGCCACTTCCGATGAAATAGCCCGATTGATTGAGCATATCAAAGAGAATGGCGGTATCGAATATGCCGTTCAGACGATGAATGCATACAGGCAGAAAGCTTTCGACTTATTGGCCTCTCTGCCGGAATCGGATGTCCGTGTGGCGCTTCGCGCTTACTTGGATTATGTGGTCGATCGTGAGAAATAACACCTTTTAGTGATACCTTTCAAGCAGTGAATAGCAAGACAGTATCCTGTCCCAATCTTCTATTTTCTCCGATTTCATCGCTCTTCCGAGGAGATAACTTTTGTCTATTTCTTCCGGAGTGTAAAGTTTGTCAGTGCATAGCATATTTGCCTTTTCGATATATCCCCATGCTTTCTCTTTGGTGATGTATCCACTTCCTAAGGCGGCACGGGCCAATCCCACCAGTAGTCCCATGTCCCATCCGATGATGCCCCGTTGCAGGTCACTTATCCATATAATCGGATCCTTTCTCTCTTCTGTATATCTCAGGAAATTATATAGATTCTTTTCTTGCCGGACAACTTGTTCCACTCCGGAAAAGTGCTTGTTGATGATATTTTCAAATTCATGGATATTGCTTACCGAGAGGAGGTAGGGGAGCATGATTTGATAGGAGACTCTGTCGCCTTCGTTGATTAAAAAGCGGAATACCTCAGTAATGGACTCATTGTCACCGCAATCGTAATCTTTTGAAAGAAAGTCGGACAACTTCTGCGAATGTACGCCGGTGCTTATGGAATTCAAATAAAAGCCTTGCAGGGCGGCTTCCATATAGCCGATGCGTAATCCTTTTTTCCTTTTGGAGCTGATGAAGAGATTTAACGGATTGGCATTAAATCGTAAAGTTCTAACGTGTTTTTCCATATTCGATACTTTCATTAAGGCTTGCGAAAAGTGTGGGAACTGCTGCATGTATATTCCTGAGGCTTCGGCAAGCCGTTATGAATACAAGCAACAGTCCCACGCTCTATTCGATATATAACAAAAGTATATACATGAAAGTGCGTGAGACCCGTTTGCTTATTACCGCTCATAACTTTGAATTTTGCCGAATTCCAGGAAGAAGGTAATAAATGAAACGTTCTCTAATATAACTTGTTAGCTATAATTTATCTTTCGCTAAAACTTTTACAAAGATAAGAAAATTATTGATTGTTGATAACTATCTTTAGTTTTTCTTAAATAAAAAATGCCGCGTCGGCTTCTGTAGAGACGGAAGCCAGCGCGGCAAGGCATATTTGATTGCTTATGTAGCCTTAATTTACTTCCGTAGCCTTATTGGCTTATTGGGCTAAATGGCTTTTATAACCTCAAGCTGATGTGACTTTGGAGGGTTGATAGCCTAAAAAAACTTGATTTCTTCCCCTTCAATATCCGAAAGCAGCAAGTTGGCAAGACGGCTGGTGCCTAAGCGGAACAGTTGGTTGTTCAGCCATTCCTTGCCCAGCACCTCTTTGACGATGGTGTAATAGACAATCGCATCGTTGACAGTATTGATCCCGCCTGCCGGCTTGAAACCAACCTTGTTTCCGGTCTTTTGATGGTATTCCTTGATGGCTTCGCACATCACGTAGGCGGCTTCGGGAGTGGCGGCAGGCTGCTGCTTCCCTGTGGATGTCTTGATGAAATCCGCGCCCGAATACATGGATAGGATAGAGGCTTTCTTGATATTGGAGACGCTCTTCAAGGCACCCGTTTCGAGGATTACTTTGAGGTGGCGCTCCTTGCATACTTCTTTCAGTTCCTGTATCTCTTCGCACATTCCTTCATAGTCACCGCTCAGGAATTTGCCGACAGAGATAACGATATCTATCTCATCCGCGCCGTCTGCAATAGCCAGTCCGGTCTCTGCCACCTTGACTTCGATAAAGGTCTGTGAAGAGGGAAATCCGCCCGATACGCAAGCGATATTGACACCTTCCACTTCCAATGTATTCTTGACGATGGCGGCAAAATTCGGGTAAACGCAGATGGCTGCAACATTCTTCAAATCGGGATATTCATCGTCAAACTTGTTGACTTTCTCCGTAAAGTGCATCACGCTCTCATCGCTGTCCGTGCTATTCAGGGTAGTCAGGTCGATGCAGTTGAACAGGAATTTCTTAACTTCCTCCGTATTGTTTTCCGGTGCTTTTTTCTCGATTAATTCGGCTACGCGAGCTTGAATATCAGCATCGCTCAGATTGGTGTTATACTTTGCCAATGCGGCTGCATACTTGTTAAGTTGTAAGTTATTCTCTTCCATGCTCTTTCAGTTTTGGGTTATTGATATGTCTTTGATTATCTCGTTTCGTTTTCTTGTCGATGCTCTTCTGTAAGGCGGTGGTGAGGTCTACACCTGTCTGGTTGGCGATGCAGATCAGTACCCAGAGCACGTCTGCAATCTCCTCGTCGAGATTGTCTTTTTCTCCCTCTTTGAAGGACTGATCGCCATATTTGCGTGCCATTACGCGTGCCAGTTCGCCTACTTCTTCCGTCAGGACCGCCATATTGGTCAATTCGCCAAAATAACGGACACCGTATGTCTTAATCCATTGGTCTACCTGTTGCTGAGCTTCTTTCAGGGTCATAATCGTTGATGATTGGTTTTTATTTTTTTTATCTTTAGCTTTGCTACTTTTTGTCTTTCGTCTTGTAGCTCTTTGTCTTTAATCTTACTACTCTTTGTTTTTAGTATCCATACATATGGTAACGGGTCCATCGTTCAAAAGTTCGACCTTCATATCTGCACCGAAAGTCCCCGTGCCTATCTCTTTTCCCAATGCTTTGCTCAAATCTTTGCAGAACTGTTCGTAGAGTGGGATGGAGATGTCCGGCTTGGCAGCCTTGATATAAGAGGGGCGGTTGCCTTTCTTCGTAGAAGCGTGGAGAGTGAACTGGCTGATGACTAATATCTCGCCCTCGTCATCTAATATGGATTTGTTCATCACTCCGTTTTCATCGTCAAAAATACGTAGGTTTACTATCTTCTTGCAGAGCCAGTCAATGTCCTCCTGTCCATCGGCTTCTTCAATGCCGACCAGTATCAACATCCCTTTTCCGATGGCTGATTTGCGCTTCCCTTCGATGGTCACCGACGCATGACTTACCCGTTGTATAACTATTCGCATTGCTATTTGATTCTTTTTCTTATCCTATTTCGCGATTATGACAGGCAAAATTACGAAATTCGGCAGAGAAAACGATGTGTTGGAAGGAAAAAACGATGGATTGAGAAGAAAATATTACTCATCATTCAGTCCCGTTTTCACATCATCATTCAATTCGCTTTCACATCATCGCTCAATCCCGTTTTCACGGTCTTGGCTTTCGCTTCTCCGACAACAGCACTAATCTCCTCCAATGAAGCCTCCTTGATTCGTTTTACGCTTTTAAACTCTTTCAAAAGGGCTGTTTTTGTCTTTTCTCCAATTCCTTTGATGCTATCCAGCGCGGATGCTACCTGCCGTTTGCTACGTTTATCACGATGGAAAGTGATGGCGAAGCGGTGTACTTCATCCTGAATCTGCGTCAGTAGGCGGAATAGCGGACTATGCTGTTTGATGCCGATAGTCTGTGGTGGAAACCCGAAAAGCAGTTCCGATGTGCGGTGCCGGTTGTCTTTCGCCAATCCGGCAATAGGAATCTGGAGTCCCAGCTCATCCTCGACGACCTCTCTGACGACCTCCATTTGTCCTTTGCCACCATCGGTGATAATCAGGTCGGGCAGAGGTATATTCTCGTCAATAGCGCGCTGATAGCGCCTTCTGACAACCTCTTTCATGGATGCATAATCATCCGGCCCTACAACCGTTTTTATATTGTATTTCCGATAATCCTGTTTCGATGGTTTCGCCTTTTTGAATACGACACATGCCGCTACTGCGTCAGAACCTTGTATATTGGAGTTATCGAAGCATTCAATCTGCATGGGCAGTTTCTCCAAATGCAACTCCTGCTGTATCTCTTTCATCAAACGCATGCTTCTTTGTTCCGGGTTCAGCTTTTCCGCCTGTTTCAGTCGGTCGGCCTTATATTGCTTCACGTTCAAAATAGATAGTTCCAGCAATTTCTTCTTGTCTCCCCGCTGGGGAACGGTGAATACGACATTGTTCAATTCCAAATCGAGCTCGAAAGGAACGATAATCTCTCTCGACAGACTTTTGTAGCGTTCCCTCATTTCGATAATGCCCAACCTTAGGAGCTCTTCTTTCGATTCATTCAGCTTCTTCTTGTATTCGAAAGTAAATGCTTGGTTGATGGCGCCGTTTGTAATATGCAGATAATTGATGAATGCGGAGTTTGTTTCGTCCTCTTCGATAGAAAACACGTCAATATTATGCAATACGGAACTTACTACCTCGGATTTGGAACGGTAATTCTCTATCAGCAGATACTTCTCTTTTACTTTCTGTGCTTCTTCAAACTTCATTTCACCCGCTAATGTCTGCATCTTCTCCAATAGCATCCGGCTTATCTCTTGTGTGTTTCCTTTTAGGATTTCTTTGATTTCATCGATGTTTTTGAGATATTCCTCCTGTGATTGCAGACCGATACATGGCCCTGCGCAATTCTTGATATGGTACTCCAAGCATACATTGAACTTTCCCGCGCGTATATTCTCCGGAGTCAGATTCAGGTGGCAAGTACGCAAGGGGTACAGGTGCTTTATCAAATCCAATACTGCATACATGGATGGAATATGACTGTACGGTCCGTAATAGGAAGAGCCGTTTCTGATAATCTTCCTTGTCTTGAAAACCCGAGGAAAATATTCATTCTGTACGCAGATGGAAGGGTAGGTCTTGTCGTCTTTCAGCATCACGTTGTAGCGCGGCTTATACTTTTTGATAAGGTTATTCTCTAACAACAAGGCATCCTCCTCCGTATTGACTACGATATAACGAATATCGGCAATCTTGCTGACCAATACCCGCGTCTTCCCCGGTTCATGCTCTTTGCTGAAGTAGGAATATACTCTTTTCTTTAGATTTTTCGCCTTTCCAACGTATATAATACTCCCTTCCGAGTTGAGGTATTGATAAATGCCCGGTTTCTCAGGAAGGTTGGCTACAATTCCTTTCAGATATTCATTAGTTCTATTTTCTGATCCTGTATCCATAATCGCTAAGAGTGAATATACAAAATAAAAAGGGCGTAGTTTGACTACGCCCTGCAAATATAATCAAATCCTTTATAAGGACAATACGGATTCTACTTCTACATCATCTCCAAATACTGATTTACCATTCAGATTTGTCAGCTCGATGATGAAGTTGACATAAATCTTCTTTGGCTTCAGCTTTTTCACCAGTTCGCAGGCTGCTTTCATCGTCCCGCCTGTTGCCAATAGGTCATCGTGCAGTAGTACCACGTCATTTTCGTCCAGTGCATCTTTGTGAATTTGCACGGTGTCTTTCCCATACTCCTTGTCATAGCTTTCTTCAAGTGTCTCTGCCGGAAGTTTGCCGGGCTTGCGGATGGGAACGAAGCCGGCATTCAGCCGAGTTGCTAAAATCGGTCCCATGATGAAACCTCTTGATTCTATTCCCACCACTTTTGTGATGCCTTTGTCCTTGTACATCTCATACATAATGTCTGATAGCTCTTGCAGACACCAAGGGTCTTTGAATAAGGTTGTGACATCATAGAACAGGATTCCGGGAATCGGGAAATCCGGTATTTCTCGGATGCTTTTAATCAGCGTTTCTTTATTCATAATCATTTAGTTATATAATTCTTTTAAACGTTTTGTTTCACGTGAAACGTTGCCGCCTATCGTCCCGAAAGCACCAGCAATACATTAATGTCGCTTGGCGATACTCCGGGGATTCTGCTTGCCTGGGCAATCGTCTCCGGATCTATTTTCGCTAACTTCTGTCGGGCTTCCGTTGACAATGATTGGATGGAAGCATAATCGAACTTACCTTTGATTTTAATACTTTCCAGTCTCTCCAATTTCTCCGCTATCATTCGCTCCCTGTCAATGTATCCCTGATATTTGATTAGTATCTCGGCGGCTTCGATAATTTCCTCTTTTCGATCTTGATTGGAATCTGTAGCTTTCTCCAGTTCCTGCTGAAATGCCGGAACGTATTCTTTAATGTTATCAATCGTCACTTGCGGACGATTCAGAATTTCTATCAGTTTGCACCCTTGGCGTAGGGGAGTCGTTCCTATCTTTTCGAGGGCATCGTTGATTAGTGTCGGTTTCATCGAATAGTTGTGCGCGAAAGAAACAATTTGCTCTACCGCCTCTTTTTTGCTCTTCATTAACTGGTAGCGTTCTTCCTTTGCTAACCCCAGTTTGTAGGCGCGCTCGGTCAGGCGCATGTCGGCATCATCCATGCGGAGCAGGATGCGGTATTCTGCGCGCGAAGTAAACATCCGGTAGGGCTCGTCCACTCCCTTGGTCACCAAATCGTCGATTAATACACCGATATATGCTTCGTTGCGCACTAATGTGAAAGGCTCTCCACCGTGGCAATTAATGTGTGCGTTGATTCCCGCTATTAATCCTTGTCCGCCCGCCTCTTCATATCCGGTGGTACCGTTTACCTGTCCGGCAAAGAATAGGTTGCCGATTATTTTTGATTCTAACGTATGCTTCAGTTGCGTCGGGTCGAAATAATCATATTCAATTGCATATCCCGGACGGTAGATGACCAAGTCCTCGAAAGCCGGTATCTTCTTCAGTGCGGCAATTTGTATATCCATGGGCAGTGAGGACGAGAAACCGTTGAGATATAATTCCTGTGTCGTTTCTCCTTCCGGCTCCAAAAACAATTGATGCTGGGTCTTATCGGGGAAAGTAACAATCTTCGTCTCGATACTGGGACAATAGCGTGGACCTATGCTCTGAATCTGTCCGTTGAATAGGGGAGAATCCGGTAATCCGTCACGCAGGATACGATGTACCTCTTCATTGGTATAACAGGTCCAGCATTGCAATTGCTTTAAATGACGTACGCTTGTATTCATGAACGAGAACTTGTGGAAGTCACATTCGCCGTTCTGTGTTTCCATCTTGTCAAAATGAACGCTACGCGCATCAATCCGCACCGGGGTCCCGGTTTTCATCCTTCCGTAAACGATGCCGTGGCGGGCGATGGATTCGGTCAGCTGGTAAGAAGCCGGTTCGGCCATTCTTCCGCCCGGCAACTTGTGACGTCCTATATGCATCAGCCCGTTGAGGAAAGTCCCCGCGGTGAGCACTATGCATTTCGCTTTGAATGTAACGCCCCATACGGTGACCAATCCGGCGACCTCTCCGTTTTCAACAAGAAGTTCGCATACGGTATCCTGCCAAATATGGAGGTTGGGTGTGTTCTCTAATTTCTCCCGCCATGAGTTGATAAATTTAGCGCGGTCGCATTGGGCGCGGGGACTCCACATGGCCGGACCTTTCGAACGGTTCAGTATACGGAACTGGATAGCAGTATCGTCTGTCACCAATCCCATCTGTCCGCCCAGCGCATCTATTTCGCGTACTATTTGTCCTTTGGCGATTCCACCTACGGCTGGGTTGCAGCTCATCTGCCCGATCTTGTTCATATCCATCGTGATGAGACAAGTCTTCGAACCCAAATTTGCAGCAGCGGCAGCCGCTTCGCAACCGGCATGTCCGGCGCCAATTACAATTACGTCGTACTTAAAATCCATTCCTATCTTATTTATTATCAAACGCTGCAAAGTTACAGAAAAGTTGTGAGAAATATATCTTCAAGCTGTTTTTGCTTCCGAAAATTCGGACGGGAGCCCGACTCTGCCATAAAAAACGCCGTATTTTCGCATTCCAAAAATGCAAATTGTTCATAAACGGCGGTTCGTTATACAGACATTCCTCTCTTTTCCCCAACGGAATGTTTCTTTTTTGTTTTAGTATGTCTCGATATGCTTACTTTTTGTTAATCTAAAAAGGTTCAGGATCCGGGTGAAAATAGAAGACGAAGTGTTAAATCGATCTTTCGTCTTGATATAAATCAAGAAAATAGGGTAGAATTTGATTTTTTTTGTTATGGCTCTTGTCATTTTCCAAAACAGCTATACCTTTGCATCGTAGTTGTGAAACTACTAAGATTTTAGGTATTAGAAAAATTAGGTATTAGGTATTAGAAAAAAGGTAATAGTAAAAGGTATTAGTTTATAAAATTAGGGTATTAAATTGTAAGATTAGTTTTTAGGAAAAGATTGTTTAGACAAGGTATTAGTAGAAAAAGTAGTTTTCAGGTAACGAGTAGATGAAAAATGAAGAAAAAGAAGAATCCCATTAAGGGGGATTCTTTCTGGGTGGAGCGGAATTATTCGCTCTTTTTTTTGTATATGGCAGTATGCTAAAATCTGAGTGACTCAAATAAGCTATATAAAAGGCTCACCCGATATTTATTGGGGGTACGCATAAATCTTTGCTAACCTAAAAAGGAAGAACTTCTCATCGACTACTCCTCTCAACGCAGTCCTGAATTGTTTAATCTTGGCATTAAAAGATTCTGCCGCGGCATTGGATGATCGGTTATTGTAAAAGTTTAGAATATCATCATAATGTTCGTAGAACGTAGCTGCAATGACATTGAAAGAATTGAATCCGGCTTCCTCTACCTTGTTGTACCACTTTGCCATGCTTAGTCTCGCCGCATCCTTGATAGTGTTTTTAGCCAAAATCATTCTCAGTGAATGAGATAACCCATACGCTTTTTCCAATTCGGGATATTCTGCAAAAAGAATCTTTGCCCTGAGCTTCTGGGATGTGGTCCATTTATCTGCCGACTTGAATAACAAATATCGGCTTCTTGCCAACAATTCTTTCTTGGAATCCCCGTTCTCATATCTGTGTGGGATGTAAGTGACACCTTTGTGCTTTGCTTCTTCCATCTCATCGTTTGCTTCTTGGATAGCATCCCATCTAAGCTTAATGCGTATCTCTTGCACTGCATCGCAAGCAAGTTTCTGAATATGGAAACGATCAATGACACGAGAGGCGTTGGTGAAACAAGAGCGTACTATTTTCCTCATGGAGTCAGATAAATCCAATGTCACCTCTTTGACAGCCTCAAGTTGCTCCTGTGGAATATGTCGCAAAGCCTCTATGACGGTTTCCGACTTGGTCCCCCGGATGATTGCTACCAAGCTTCTTTCGCGTCCATGTCTATCCCTGTTGGTGACTATCGTATACAAGCCCCCGTTTGACAGGGAAGTCTCATCAATGGCCAAATTGGGACCTATGTTCTGGGCAAAGACAAGCCACTTGTCTGCATGGGCAAGCTCACTCCAGGTGCGATAACCGCTTAATATATCCTTATATTGCTTCTCTAAAGTAGAAGCGTCAATATGGTAGAAGGTCTCAAGCGTACGGCAGGTCACTGGGGATGTGTCCATATGTCTCTTTTAAAAAAGCCGCAAACTCAGTGGAGTAGCGGGTGCCTTCAGCGGCTATCTTCAAGGGAAGGAGAAAACTTTTACCTGTACGACTATCAACCCATTTTCGACGGCGTAAATGGAGGATGACCTTATGGTCACGGATAGGAAAGTCTGTTATACACACAGCAGGGATAAAGCCTTTGGATTCAAAGTGGATATCCTCTTTTAAACTTGCATACATCTTCTCATCAAGATGGATATGGATCTCGGTACTAGTGCTCTCTACTTTGGTTATCGAGAAGCTATCAAGCACTTCGGCAGGGAGAACGACCTGCGCTAAAGATAATAATGTCGTATCAATCATGAGGCAAAAGTAATAATTTGCAAGATACAGAAGAATATTAACCCCCAATAAATATGGCTCAGTTTGAAAACTTGGGGGAATTAGTTAAAATGGTTATCTTTGCCGCATGAAACAGAAACGCCCCAAAAC
>CAKUYM010000016.1 GCA_934716785.1 uncultured Bacteroides sp.
GCTCGGATCAGTATATCCATCTTGTCCTGCATAATTTTTATTCATGCCAGGGCAGTTACTGCCATCGTTCATGTAGTATGCATCACACTGTTTTTGTGTCATACCGTGGCAGTTGTATCCTCCCCCTTGCGAACGGGGAAGCTGATGAATCACCATTACTTCAATATCCTCACTTCCTTGGTTCTTTCCACGAGAGAATATAAGTTCCGGATTATTGTAAATGCTGACAGTTCCATCGAACAAGGAGCGGTAAGAATCAAACGGGTCGATGTCTTCCCATCCATTTGGCCACGCATTGAGATGGAAAGTTCCATTATCATCGGGAGGTGTAATCGTTGCCGGATAGGCCAAAGAAGAATAGTCTCTTTTATAGGAAACATACAACTGATACCGATTCAGTTCCATGACATCTTTAGCTGCTGCCGCAGCCTTTGCCCATTTGGACTCGTCATAAGTGCTCGAAAGCAGTTGACGCCCATTTTTATCGACCAATGCAGTAACCACCTCTTGCGGAGCCTTGCCGTTGAACAAGGGACTTGCCGCATAAAGCAACACTCGTGAACGAAGCCCCAATGCAGCGCCGCGGGTAGGACGTACAATCTCTTGCAAGTCGCGCTGGCTCGGCAGCATCGAAGCAGCCTTCACACATTCGTTAGCAATATAATCGGCACACTCATCATAAGAGTTGCGCAACAAAGAGATTTCATCATACTCTTTCGTATAATCAAGCGTTTCATCGGGTACAATGGGAACCGGACCGAATGTGCGGAGCAACACCCAATAGAAATAAGCCCGCAAGAAATGCGCCTGTCCTTTCATATCAGTAATATCGGCTCCCGAAAGTTCTTTATTCATATCTACATTGTTCAGAAAAATAGATACTTGACGAATAGCCTTATATGAGTTTTCCCATATATTCAGGTTAATCTTATTTCCAGTCTCCGTATATGTACCACAACGCCAACCTGAATAATCATAATCTCCATAGTACATATCATCAGCAAAATTGAATGCAATAGTCTTCTTACTGCATACCTGTTGCATCTCATTGTTGTTCAAAAATTCATAAGCATAAGCCAGCCATTCATTGGTATAGTTCTTATCCTCAAAAACCTTTTCTATTGATATCTTCTTATCAAAAAGATAGTCAGAATCCAAGAAATCGGAACAGCTGGTAAAAGCTCCCCCCAGTCCTACTGTAAGGCATAAATGTATAATAAACTTTTTCATAATTCCTCGTTGTTTATAAATTAACTTGCAATCCCACTGAGAATGTCTTGCTTAGCGGGTATTTCTTTCCATCCGAGCTTGCCAACTCCGGATCCCATAACTTAAAGCTTGAGAAAGTGAGCAAATTGGTTCCGATAAAGAAAACACGTACCTTATTCAAGTGAAGTTTATTCACCAAGGCTGTCGGGAAAGAATAACCGATATCAAGAGTCTTTAATCGCAGATATGAGCCATTGCGCAGCCAATAGCTGGACTGCAATTCGTTGTTCGAGTTCGATCCATACGACAGACGCGGATAATCGGCATTCGGATCTTCGTTTACACCAAGAATCCAGCGGTTACCCTCCGCCATTTCTTTCAGCACATTACCCCAGCCATCTCCACCACTGAACATGTGTACGGTGGTACCATTAATAAAGAATGATGATTTGCCGGCACCTTGAAAGTGCATATTGACATCCAACCCTTTCCACTTCGCAGAAAGTCCGAAACCATAAACAAGATTAGGTCTGGTTGTAGAACCGATAGCTACAATATCTCCACTATCAATGACTCCGTCACCATTGATATCCGCATATTTGATATCACCCGGCATAATGTCGCCTGATTGCTTCGGACTGTTACGAATATCCTCATAGTCCTTGAACAGCCCCAAAGCCAAATAACCGGTTGCTTGGTTCACACGCTGTCCCTTCTTCAATTTATATTCGTAAATCGTATTCTCCTCGTCATACTCTATAATTTCATTCTTACTATAAGTAATGTTACCACGCAATGTAAAGTCAACCTTGCCGACTCTCTGCTTCAATGCAAAGTTTCCATCGAACCCTTTCGCTTCTACAATACCGACATTTGCACTCGGTGTATATTCGATACCTGCTTCATAAGGGATTGAATTTCTCGCCTTATAAATTCCTTCACGATGTTCGAAGAAATAGTCAACCGCACCTGTCAATTTATCATTGAAGAAAGAAAAATCAATACCCAAGTCCTGCTTGGTAGAGACCTCCCATGAAACATTGGCCGAAGCGATAGAAGAGTAATGCATTCCATCCCACGTCTTTGCAGCGCTATTAATATCCGAGAAGTTGAATGAACCGGAAGTAGCGATATTATAAGTATACGGGAAACGACTGTTACCTAAGTTGTCATTACCAGTTTTACCCCACGAATAACGCACCTTAAACATATTAACCACCTTCCCTACATGATTCTTAATAAAAGGTTCTTCAGCAACATTCCATGCACCAGAGAAAGCCGGGAAGAAACCAAAACGGTAATCCTTATGGAAGTTCTCCGAACCATTGTATCCGAAATTGAAGTCAACAAAGTAGCGGTAATTCCAGTTATAGTTAACGCGCCCGGCTATACCTTGGTTACGACGAGGCAATGTATTTTTCAAGTCAGTACCAATACCTTGCGTATAAATTTTGGAAGATTGGGTGTATTTCAGTACAGCCCCCGGATGGTGTGCCTTGAAAGCACGATTATAGTGCAATTCCCATTCAAAGAATTCGTTACGGTCACCGCTCGAACCAGAAGAGGTATTCTTGTCCATCGTCTTCTCGTCTCTTAGCTTCGTGAAAAGTAACGAACCGTCAGCCTGCCGATAACGGTCTGCTTTCCAAACTTCCGGGCTCTCATAACGCTTAATCCAGTTTGAATTGTTAGTATCATAACCGAAGCGCCCGACAAAACGCAACCCTTTCGTAATAAAATCCAACTTTTGTTCCAAAGTAACATTAGTCTGGATATTGTTTTTCCAACTTTCGTTATATCCGGTCATTGTAGCCTGAACCCATGGATTTAAGTTATCATCTTGGTCTGACCATGCCGGAATACGTCCATCAGAGTAGGTCACAGGCATCATGATAGAATTATACCCCATCAACACTGTCCATATGTTGTTTGTACCTGAACCCGGATCATTTTGCTTACGTAATGAACCCGAAAGACCAAACTTTAATAAAGTCGTTTTTGTAATATCAATATCAATATTCATACGATATGTCCATTTCCGATAATTGGCATTTGTGTTGTAGTTCTTCAAAACTTTGTCTGCCTTGTACATACCTTGCTGATCCTGGTAGCTACCGCCTACGTAATAACGCGCCGTCTTTCCACCACCGGTCATATTCAATGAGACACGTGAACTCCATGCTCCATCACGCATCATTACATCCATCCAATCTACATTCGGAAAGCGATCCGGATCCAGCCCTGTACGAAACAATTCCAACTCCGTATCGGAATAAAGCAATGCCTGATTTCGTGCAGCTTTTGCTTCGTTCGCCATTGAGGCATATGTATAACCGTCAACAAATTCAGGCACTTTGGTAAGCGTACTGTAAAAACCTTCCGCTTTTGCATTGATATTGATCTTTCCTTCCTTACCCCGACGTGTATTGATCAAGACTACGCCATTGGCACCCTTACTACCATAAATCGCTGTAGCAGAAGCATCTTTTAATACTGTGAATGATTCAATATCCTCCACACTGACTTCATCAATGTCTCGTTCAAAGCCATCTACGAGCACCAATGCTGCCGTATTTGCACCAAAAGTGGAGATACTTCGAATCCAGAATTCAGATACGCTACCCGGGCGACCGGATGTCTGCATTGCCATAACGCCAGGTACCACTCCGGCAAGACCATCAACCACCGATGTAGACGGTACAGCCTTCAAGGCATCCACATCCACATTCGTCACGGCACCGGTCACTGCAATTTTCTTTTGCGCCCCCAATCCGGTTACTACCACTTCATCAATAACAGTGGAAGCAGCTTCTTTCATGGTGACGTTTACTACTGTCTGCTCCTTGAGCAACACGTGTACCGTCTCGTAGCCAACGTATGAAAAGACCAACCGATTATAGGCAGGTACATTAATCCGGTACTTTCCATTTATATCTGTGATGACACCTAATCCCGGCATATCCTGTACAGAGATATTCACACCGATAAGCGGTTCTTTGTCAGCATCCGTCACAATTCCTGTCACTGTAATAGTCTTTTCCTGCGCCCACCCTTGCAGGGAAAGACCTATCAACAGCATCCCTATTAATAATAATTTTTTCATAAGACATGTGTTTATCATTGATTATTCTTCCAAAGCAATTTTACGTATTACCTTATTATTTCGCTCTCCTACATAAAAACATCCTCTCTTCTCATCGTAAGCGATTGCCCATGGACGGTCAAATCGAGCCTCCGTACGCAATGCACCATCCGCATATCCTCCAGCCGCAATATCTTTTCCACGTCCGGCAAAAGTATAGACACGCCCTGTCGGTGTTAATACACGCACACAATTGTTATAGTCATCTGTAAAATAGAAATCGTATTCATCTTTATCACCGGCATAATCGGGATTTTTCACAAAAACGCCCTGACCGGGGCCTCGCATCCGCACTGTAGATCCCACTCCATCAGCATATCCGGCAGCGCCATCGCTACCTGCAACAATATAAGGAGTACCAAACATTTTAGTTTCTTCATCATAGTCCAAACGCGCGATGTAACCTGAATTATTACCAGAATAGTACAAACGCATCATATAAGCATATTTGCCGCTTGGATGAAGAACAAATCGCAGATTTTCCTTTGTTTTTACATGTTTAGTAGTAAGAGTCGTCTCTTTCGTTGCAAAGTCATATCGGTAAATATCCTGCGTATAATATGCCGTATAATACAGTTGTCCGTCAGGATGAACCATCGCAGCATTTCCCGATTTCAATTTGCCCAATGTGCTTTCCAAATCGACTTTTGTTGTAAAACCGGAAGCACGGCTATACACTATATTAACATTTCCATCGCTACTTAAGTCTCGGGTTACAATCATATCCTGATTTTCATCCGGTGTCCAACTAATAATAGTGGGGCGCTCTGTGGAATAGGAGATGTGACTTAAGAATTCCACGGTTTCATTTGCAAAATTAACCTTACGGACAGGACCTAAATTAGCGCTGGAGATATACATAATATCAAAATTAGATTTAGGATCAAATGCAAACCAGCTAATCCCCTCCATATATCCACAGTTGTCAAAGGAGCCTTCAGACTCTTTGGCATCCTTCCAATCCTCAAAACGCTGTCCGGCAATAGTTGTCACCAGCCACTGCTTTTGATACGTAAACTTGGCTTCCGCTACACCATAGGCAATCTCTTCCCCTTCGTCATCACAGGCTGCGACTTCCACCTCATCACCATAGGCCCCCTTAGGTACTACACAATACAAAGCATCATTCTTCACCGAGACCACGTTGGCTTGCTTACCTCCCACCGTGACTCTAATCCTCGAAACATCATTTCCGAAGTTATCCCCATATATCATCAGATTATTACCATAGCCACCTTCTTTCGGCATAAAGTCGGTAACCACAATCGGTTTGCTTGGGTCGAATCCCCCTTTCACATCATCGTCCTTACAAGACACAAAGCCAAATGCAAATAAGGCAAGCACAGCAGCACATAAGCAACCATGCAGACTTTTCCAACATTTTTCCTTTTTCATATATTACATTAATGATTAATAGTTTGTACTTCCTTATTTATAGAATACCGGAATCAGGTCTGACTCGGAGGGTAAAAGATTCTTGAGATAAGGCCATCCATCGCTCGTCCACAGCAAGCGATCCAGCATTCCATAGCGCCCTCCGAATGTAGATTTATTCCCTTTCTCTTTGTAATAATAACTGTGATAAATCATCCACTCCGTGCCTGCATCATCTTTAATGATGACAGAGTTATGACCCGGTCCGACCCATTTTGTTCTATCACCTCCGTCTACAACAAGTTCCCAGCTATTGTCAAGCATCCTTTTGCCTTTTTTATCCACATACGGACCCAGCAAACTTGTAGAACGTCCTACAACAACTGCATATGAGCTGTTTTCACCGGCACAACAATTACCAATAGAAGCAAATAAATAGTAATAATTACCTTTTTTATAGATATTAGTTCCTTCAAAAGCATTTCCACATACTTTCTGCTTTAAGACAGGATTACCCTCCGAATCACGTTTCACAGCAAGACCGTCTTCTGTAAGCTCTACGACATAGATTCCAGTAAAACTTCCATAAAACAAATATTTATGCCCATTCTCTTCATAATAGCACTGGTCAATACAGTTTGCTCCGAATTCTTCATTTGAAAGCAATAACTTACTATCCAAAAAAGCTCCTTTAGGGTAATCATTAGTGCAAGTTCCCAATGGTGTATCGGCTGTCACTACACATGTATGGCTTTGAGCTGTCCCATTCATCTTTGCATACGAATAATAAAGGACGTATTTCCCATTAATATATTGCATATCCGGTGCCCAAAAGGCATTGTCCGTATTCCATGAAGGCTTAGTCGCTTTCTGAAAAGCATTCTTCTCATATGTCCAATTCACCAAGTCAGTAGAACTGTAGACTGGCATCCAATCTTTTGAATTCTGAGTAGCATATAAATAGAACCGTCCATCCTGAGCTAAAATCACTGTAGGATCGGCTACACTTCTATCCGAAATAATCGGATTGGTATAGAACTGCCCCACTACTACATAATACACATTATCCTTACAAGTTACTTGACTAGTAGAAGGATTAGTCAAAACCAATGGCAACAGATAGTATTTCACTTCAATTGCATTCCGGCGAATTGAAAATTTAACTTCCGCCTCACGATCTCCAATAGTATATTTTACTTGTCCCAAGTTAAAACTACCTTCTGGCAACAGCTCGTAATCAGTACTATACTGTTTATTGTAAACCTCTAATAATTCAGCTGCATTTTCCGGAACTTTAAGGTCACAAGTAAAGTCCCAACTACTTGCCATATCCTTGCCGTCTACCTTATAATCAAGTGCCGTCTTAATTACTGCGGTGGTAGATGCATCATTCACATTGATCTTATCTACAATCTCAGGCATAACAAATTCTACATTGGCATAATCAATAACAAGTTGAAGCAGTACATCACGTTGTCCTTTTCTCAAATCCACCTCATTACTATTTAACCGCAAAGGGAGCAAGTAGTGAGTTCCATTTTGGATCTCCGGGATAATTTGAGACGCTTCCACCTTTATATTTACATCAGTTTCTTTCACACCTGCTCCAAGAACCAGTTCTGATGAAGCTATCGAGTAATATGTTTTCGGAAGCATTGTAAAAGAAGTTCCCTTTTCTTCATTATAAGCATTTAACTCCTCTTCACTCCATACATCCAACTTTGCAGTAAACTCCGAATCCAGATTTCCTCCATGCCGTTTCACCGTCAAAGAGAATACAGCCTCTCCCACATCAGCAACCGAAACTCTATTTAGCCCATACTGCTTTAAGGATAAATATGGCTTTGTCACACCACCTCCAGATGACTCATCATCTGTTCCGCAGGAAAAGAATAAAAACAGTCCTACCATCAAGCACATAGTGCTAATTCCCGAAAAAATTCTTTTGATTAATTTGTTATTCATTACACATAGATTTAAGTAATACTTAGTGTGTTTTTTTATTAAAAATGTTATCCTTCAACCATCTTTCTAACCCGTATTAAAAGCTAAATTCCGTGTTATAATAATGATCATTATCGTCATAAAGATGCTGACACCTCTATAAACCAATGCAAAAATAAAAATCAAAGATTATTTAGGATATTAAATATAGGTCAATAAATGAAAAATCCGTCTCAACCTAATATAAAGTATTCAGAAAAACTTGAAAGAAGATTTATTCGCATATATTTGAACAATATCTTTCTTTTATTGAACATTTTTTAGCAATCCATTTTCGACCCATGCAACGTTTATCCCGCATAAAAACATTTGTGAATATAACACAATATCAGCATAACGCCGTCACTATACAAAATAGACAGTGGCGGCATTATACCTTACTACAAATAATGATTTTTATCTAATAACTTTCTTTATAACCGGACAGACTAAATCGGCATACCTCATCATACCCAAGTCTGTAAAATGGATACCATCCACTGTAGCTTCTCCATCTTCTCCCAACATAGTTTTTGATGAAATCAAAATAATATTTTTCTCATTACTCTTCTTTAAGTGATGAAAAATCTCTTTTAATGTGTCATTTTTTCGTTGCACTTCTTTAGCAACCTTCTCATCATAAAATGTGTGAGTGAAAATTGGGTCCTCTATAAAAATAATTGGTATGTCAGGATGTTTGCTACGAATAATACGATAGAATATTTCCATCCGTTCTTTCATCTGTACAACAGAAGCATTAGGCACAAAATCCAAAACGAAAGCTCCGGCTTCAACTTCAGCCATCACTTTGGCTACTTCCAAATCCAGAAATGCATTTCCACTGAATCCCCAATTGATACATTCACGGTTTAACCTCCTTGATATAATATTGGTATGCGCCATCCCTGGACGTGACGCACAGCCTCCTTGAAGAATACTGGTGCCATAAAAAACAATAGGATTCTCACGAATAGGAGAATCTATTAATGGCTGACTAATGGTAGCTAAGGAGTCAATTCCTATAGACAGAGAAACAAGACCATCATATAATGGCAAATAAAGCATATATTCTCTTTCTTCAGGACACATATTTTTTATGATTATTGCCTGATTCTTTTTCCCCTTTGGGCGAGCACTATTAACAAAACGCCAATCTCCATTCTTTTGAAGACAGTAAAGGTCTAACCCCTTTACCCCCGTATCGGTCATATGATTCATATGAGAATTAAAAAGAGCCACCCATTCAGTTGCTATCGTGGTAGTGTTACTGCGAAAACGGATTGCCATTCCCGCAGAATTACGGCTTAAATTCCATAATGGAGCACGAGAAATACTCTTTAATGAATCCGGAAACCTTTCATATCGTGCCCCAACGCATTCTGCCGCCCTTCCTAACAATGGAAAATTCGCAGCATCATGATATACCAACTGAGCATGTATATGAGAAACTAAAAATGACAGAATTAAAATACAAGAAAACCTTTTCATACCCAAACACTATAATCTCAAGTTTAAGCACTCAGAAATATCAGAATATTATGTAAAAAGTAACAATATACCATGAATAAAATACCCATAGTATATTGTCCAACCTTTTATGGCTTTATTTATTCAATAACGCATAAGCACACCATATGATCGGTGCCTGCCCATGATAGTCGCCGGCAATACGAGGACGATCCATATAATATTGCTTACTGTTCTTCTTGCCGGTTCCAATACAAACTTCTGTCAAATCATTGTGGTCATTGATATAATTGCATAAACCAAGCCATGCACGACGTGCCACTGGTGCATATTCCTCTTTATCCAACCAGCCGTTATTGACACCCACAATCATAGCATAGGCAAACATTGCCGATCCCGAGGTCTCTGTCCAAAAGTCAGGCTCGGTAATCAACTGATTCCAAAGTCCGTCTTTGTTGACGTATTTTTTCAGGTTATCCATCATCAACAAATATCCTTTCATAATACGTGCACGATTAGGGTCCTTTTCCGGTAGATTATAAAGCAACTCTGTCATGCCCACAGCCATCCAGCCATCACCACGTCCCCAATAATAAGGGACATCTGGTGCATGATAGAAAAGACCGTTGTTATGCTGCAACTCATCTAAATAAAGTACCATTTCTTTTGCAGCCCGATTGACATATTTCACATCACCTGTCACTTTATACGCTTCCGACTGCACAATAGTAATCATATACATATCATCAATCCACAAACGCGTCTGCCAAGAATAGCCTTTTTTGTGCCATTTACGTTCTTCTTCATTGGCATTATCCGGCAATGCCCATTGTGTATCTGCATAAGGGAGACCAAGCTCCAAATAACGTTGATCTTTTGTGATACTGTATAAACGCAAAGGCAGACAACCAAACATATTTTGGTCTACATGAATCGGAGGAGGCAAAAGATCTTTTTCAATATGAAACAACAATTCAAAACGATTTCTCAATTGCCTTATCAGTTCTTTGTTATTTGTCTGCTCGGCAAATCGAAGCGCCCCGTACCATGTACATACTTCGGCATAATGTATGCCTTTATCAAAATAAAGCTGGTGCTTGGTTTCAAGAAGGCGCCTACTCAATTTATCCCCAATCGTTTTCGGATTAGCCCGCACGGGAAAATCTTCAAAATAGCTCTGGGCTGAAACCCCATTTGAGCACCCCAAAACAATCATCAGCAATACATAAATAAAATAAGATTTTTTTTTCATAAGTATAGTTTTCATTTACAATAAATATACTCGATTACAGTCCAGCTACCGGTATCCAATGTGCAGTGCTCGTAGAAGAAGGATCACAAACAGCCTCTTCTACATTTTTATCAGTAATAGAAAAATTAACTAATAACTGCCCCGAAGAAATGACCAAGCTAGAACGTGGAATAGAAATTTCCGCAATATATCCGTAGTCATCCAAAAGCCTTTTATTGGTTCCATCGCATACGAAAGTTCTTACCTGCGCACCAATTTCGTTATTGTTCCATGCTTCTTTATATGTTTCAGAGCTCTTCATCCCTTTCATTGACACACGTATCCGATGTGCGCCTTCCGCTAAATCGCTATTATTGGTAGGGGATATATATATAGTTGCATAGTCATTTTCCAATAAGTTCTTATCAAGAACTTCCACAAGGAAATAAATATTGTCGTTATCATACGAACAACGAAGTGTTCCTTGCACCTGCGAAGTTCCGCCTACAAAGAGTGCATGATCAGTTTTCGCCCATTCCTCATTGTTGCCATCCACAGTCACTTTTCTCTGCACAGCGTCAATACGGTGATTAAGAACAAACACCGCCATCTGAACAGGACCTTCTTTTGTTTTAGGCATACTTCCTACCATCAGATGAGAATCGACAACCTGTAACGATCCCCAATAGCCACCATCGAAAGGTTGATAAACATTACCAAAATTTCGAGCAGTAGCATCACCTATCCTCAAGCAATATTTATTGGAAGAATTATAAAAAAGGACAGTCTCGCCTGACGGGAATTGATCGATATAAGGAGCCATCCCGGAATATTTAAGATTGTCATGATCGGTCGGGCCCTCTTCATCAGGAGTAAGATACTTCCAATTATTTTCATCCGAATAACAGAGTGAAATATAATACTTACCCAAGTAATTGGTTTCCAATGCAGCGGCTAAACCTTTTCCTTCATTCAGGCAGATAACTGATGGCATTTGATGATTATAACCGACAATTCCATTTTGTTCCCATCTCATTCGTATTACATAATAAGGTAAGAAACCAAAATCCGGCTTCCATGTTTTTCCCCCATCCGTCGAAACTACCATTGCCGTTCCTGTGTCTCTACCTCTCCCTTCCTGCCCTGTACGATTACTATCGGTAAAATAACAATGTAACTCACCGGAAGGTAACTCTAACAGATAAGGTTCCCAAGTTATACCCTGATAGATTTGAATGGGATCACTCCAAGTCATGCCATTATCTTGACTACGCCTTAGTTCAACTCCCGCATCTTTTGTCAAGTGCAAATAGTTACTATTCGTCCTATAAGAAGCCACAGCCAGAATATCACCGTTAGAAAGAACTATAGCATCAGGATTAGCATAGCAATGAATATTATTATTACCATCACTATCTACAATACTATAATCTTTAAATATTTTCCCCTTATGTTCCCATCTTTTCATATCAGAACTAATAGCATAATCACAACTACGACCAATATTTCCACCAGACCAACCATTGTGATAGAACAAAATATAATTGCCATTCTGCATCTTTTTAACGCGTGTATAATGAGGATAAGTAGCTCCAATATCAACGTTTGGAGGAGTAATATACATACGATAGTTCATCATTAGTGAAGAACGGTGCGTAATATCAGCGTGAGAATTGGTAATCGGCGTTCCCTGATTCAATTCCTCAATCGGTGTAATACTACAAATCGTAGGAGTTTTGGATACATCTTCTTGAGGATTCTCCACATCCTTGTTTCCGGTAGATAAATTCTCATCATTTCCACCACAAGCTATAAGTGAAATAGCTATAGAAAAAAATAGTATAAAAAAAGCGTTTTTCATAGTTCTGATTATCAAGTTCATTATCTTCCTTGTCTCGTCGGTTGCGGTCCTAAATAAGAACGCTTCATTCCTCCGAAATCCAAAACTATCTTTTGCAAAACAGTCCCAGCATCACCACATATAATTTTCACCGTATGTTTGCCAGGCTTGTCGATATGCAGAGTCGTTTTATTGATTCTACAATTTCTCAGTACACTTTCATACCAAATTTGTGCATATTCAAAAGAAGATGTAGAAGGATTCATCACAGGGCCTTCGTCAATGCATACTCCATATTTCGTTTCTACATTTGTTGCTTCATGTCCGGCATACCCACGATCTTTACTCAAGGTGAATGTAGGCGACACATAGGTGTAAACATCAACCGAACCTTGCTCGAATGTATAGAAATCATATTCCAACCGAGGTGTACTGCGGCCTGCAGTCCGCTGTGGAGCAGCAGTCGGATCACCTAACTGAATAGCTGTATTTTCTACTCCCAAATTAGGAATTGTCCTCATTTGAATAGCTTTGTTCTCTACCTTCCGATGGAAGCCGGCAGCATCAATAGAGACATATCCGTTATGTTCTACAAATAAAGTATCCATTTCCGCTAATGAGGGAGAGGAAGGATTAAAAACCGAAATATAGACATTCTCTTTCTCACCTCGTTCAGACATAATCTCTAATGTTCCGAATACCTTCTCGCCAGTCGGGACCTTATTCCAGTCAATTGAAACCTCAATACGATTTTCCGTAGCAGTTTCCCCGACCTTCTGGTTCAACAGAATCCAATTATCGGAAACTGATGCTTTCCATTTCAGAGGAGTCGCTCCTTTATTGAAAACATCTACGTAATAGGATTGACGGAAATATGTATTGAAAGATGGCAGTGAATGGAAACTCTTTTGTCCTTTCAGAATATCTTCTCCTTCAGCCAATACACCCAAGGAAGCTGTAGATGCCAAATCTGCCTTCCGTAGAGCCGGGAGTTCAAAGTAAGCCGCGGCAAATCCCTGCTTCATGGTCATCACATGATTCCATTTACCTTCAAGCAACGAATTATATCCTTTTGTTATTACCTCCAGACTATCATAACAGACCTTGGACATTTTCTCCAATTCTGCCGTAGCTGCCCTCTGCTGAATAGAATACCAACGATTTCTCTGACCGTCGAGGATCATACGATTCAGCAATTCACAACCTTTGACCGGATAATATAATGATTGATAATAACATGCCTTTTTATCCTCCGGCAGAGCTTTCAGAATTTTCTCTACCACATTTCCTATCCGGCGATATTCCGCCAAGCGGGTATCCACTTCACGGTAATTGGCCAGTGAAAAATCAGTATCCGTATTCCGTTCTCTTCCATGTTTGTCGGTAGCCCATTGATACCCCCATCCCATAAACTCCGGTTTACGTGCAAAGGCCAACTTATAGAAAGAATTTATCACATCCTGATATTCATTGCGATAATCATCTCCCAACATACCACACAACCATTCAGTACGATAGTTGGCAGCTCTTTCAAAATTAAATGAATCAATATCGAAAGCCATCGTCAAGAAGTAATCAACAGCAAACTCGCATGATTTGATATCTCCGGCATTGAGCAGCCAGATACGGTCGGCAGTCATGTCATAAGCCTTGCGCAATTCTTCATACATTAATGTAGGCGAGGTTGTATTCATCCAAAGATGATCATGAGGTTTGCCTAAATAAGAAGAATGATAGTACACACCCGAACGTCCGGAACGCTTCTGCTCTTTCGGGCTGCTCAAACGTTTCATGTACCCGTAATTATCGTCCGGCCAGATAATAGTTACGTCATCCGGAAGTTCCAATCCCTGATCATATACATCCAATACTTCTTTATAAGGAGTAAAGGCTTGAGGAATATCTTCCGCCCGCTTACCGATGACATCCACCAACATCTGCCTTTGTGCCATCAAGGCTTCCTGAAGCATTGCCTTTCTATCAGCCATGTTGTTGCTCGCATTCATTGCCCGGTCATGCAATCCACGCAAAGCCAAAGTGTATACATTCTCAAACGGTGCACACTCTTCCACACGCGACTTCAATACTCTGTTGACACCATTCTTATTATTTATATAGTCCCATTCGCCCATTTTATCACGTTTCCATTCACTTGCCGTATTAAACAACAACGGCTCGCAATGAGAAGATCCCATAACGATAGCAAAGCTATCTGCCACCAAACGATTCTCAGGAATACGATGAAATGCCATGGACGCATCGTGCATGGCAGGACAAAGGTAGTTAGCCTGAAGACGAAGCAACAATTCACACACTTTTGCATATGTTTTCGGTCCGAAGTTTCCACGTTCCTTCTCAAAATTGTTTTTTGACCAGCGATAGAGTCCCCAGTCCTCATCATTGATAAAGATTCCTCTGAACTTGACTGACGGTGTTTTAGAAACGAACTTTTCAACTTTTACATTTACCTGCTTCTGCTGTTTGATGGGAGCATCCGCCCACCAATACCAAGGTGACACACCTATTGCTTTTGAGATGGAGAGAAGTCCGTAAGCAGTACCGCGTCTGTCACTTCCGGCAACAACAATTGCTTTCTTGATACCCGGAACAGGATTGTTGACCACTTCTATCATATAACGCTCCCAACCTCCGGCTATGACCGTTGTATCTATCTTATTTCTTGATGCCAAGGCATTAATCCATCCGCTTTTCCCTATAGTGCCGGCAATAATGGCATAACGTGCGGAGACTTTCCCCGGCTTACTTTCGTCCATCTTCAACTCTTGACCTGTCACACGACGAACATCATCTACCAAAAGAGATGCACTCTTACGCACAACCGTCGCATCTTCTCCATCAAAACATACAACGGCATTCGCTGAAGAAGAGACAATAGGAAAACTATTCTTTCCGGTTGTTGTATCGAGTAAAACTTGTGCTTTTGCTGAAATCAGACCACAACAAAATAATCCTAACAATAAAATTCTATTTTTCATATATACGTTAGATTGACAATTAATAACGCAAAGTAAGGCAAAAAACAATAAAACGAATACAAAAAACAGACCTATAAATGGTAGAATATGTTCAAAAAAGTCTCTAATTTAGTTAGACAGGCATTGTGATCATACATACACTCGATATGACGCATACATAGCCATTAAATCTTTACGTTGTTCACTATCTGCCGCAAACAAAGCGGTAGACAATATTTCTCCTATCGCTCCATTGGTTGTAACGACAGATATCCGGCTGACACCTTCCACCAATTTCCCACTTTGAGGAGAAACGATATGTCGGCGACCGGGAGAGTCATTGCCAGAGGTTGTAAGACACTCGTTATGAAGGAGTATGTCATTCACTTTCCAGCCCGTTCCTACCGGGTGATTCCCCATGGCAAGGACAGAACTGTTTCCCATACTTATCAAGGCATGCTCTATCGCAAACTCATCCAGTATACTTTTAACTGTTTCCAAGGCATACCCTTTAAGAAAACCCGATAAGTTGACAGTGACTCCCAGCTGTGAGAAAAAAAGACTATGATCTTCGACTGATAAATGCACCGAATGTATCGTGTCCTGATTATAATTATCGGAATGGACAGTTACATCGAAACAATCCAAAGTCTTCTCGTTATACTCCAGACATAAATCAATCATCGAGTAAAGTTCTTCGCTAAGAACAACCGGAGAAATAGAAGCTGTCCGGTTGACAAAAGACAATTCGCTGTCCGGATCATAAAAGTTTGCTATCTTTTCCAACCGGCACAGTGCATCATAAATCCGATTGACCACAGACAGCAATTCTCCTTCTTTCCGGAGACTGTACAAGATAATATCCACCCGCGTATGCATAGAAAGAAACCAAGCATAAAACAAGGAGTTGCCGTCATCGGATGGCTTATATAGATGTTGAATTGTAGTCTGCATCATATAAAACATAAATTAGGCACGAATTACACAGATTACACGGCTTTTATCTCATTAACACAACCGTGAAACCCATATAACCCGTGCCAGCATAAGAACAGGAGCTTCAATACATCTCCCAATAACTTAAGACAAATTATTTAAGTTCTTTAATCTTCACGTTCTTGAACCATACTTCATCCCCGTGATCCTGAAGAAGTATATTCCCTTCCTCCGAATTTCCGAAGTTAGGCCAGTTCTTATATTTGCTATATGCTACCAGCGCATTCCACATATCATTATTACGGTCATACTCAATCAGTTTAACACCGTTCAGCCAATGTTCCACATGATTGTCTTTCACGATAATGGTAGCCGTATTAAAATCTTTCTTATTGAACGGTTTATTTTTAGGAGCCGGAATCAGGTCATACAAAGAGCCCAATTTTCTGTTGCCCTTTACACCCAGTTTGGCATCAGGATGCTTGTCATCATCCAAAATCTGGAATTCACAACCGATAGCAGATCCCTCACCTTTATTCATATCCGGATTTACAAAATATTTAATTCCGCTGTTTGCACCTTCCGTAATCTTGAAATCTACTTTCAGGATAAAGTTCTTGTATTTACGAGTCGTCACGATATCACCGCCATTGGCAGATTCAGCGCCGCCACTCTTCATTACTTTCAAAATACCATTTTCTATCTTCCAGCCTTTTGCAGGGAAAGTCGAGAGTTTGGCTCCTCTCCATCCGTCAGTAGTCTTGCCATCCCACAATAAAGACCAGCCTTCTTTTGCTTCGCTCGGAGAAATCGTATTGGCAATCAGATTCACTTCCGGTGCAGCTTGCGCTTCCGGTGTCTGATAGTGTTCTACATCCGTCGTGCAAATGCGAAGATTCTTCCAACTAACCGTTTTTCCTTCATTTGCCGCATCTCCAATAGCATGTACCTGCAAAGCGATGAAACCTACAGGAGTCATATCATCCCAAATATTGGCACACGGCACTCCGTTTATCCAAGTACGGATTGAATTGCCGACAGCCTCGATACGGGCTTTATTCCATGCGTTATTCTTAAAAGCAGTTTTTGCCGACGGATTCAGTGTCAAGGGATAAAGCCAGTTTCTACGTGCCTCATCATAGATGCCACCGGACCAAGCGCGCTTAGAAGGATCGATCTCAAACTGATAACCGTGCACCCGACCATTCTGATAGTCTTTCCTACTTTCACTGCGAAGCTGCACCCCTGAATTCAACCCGTCGTCTACCTTGAAGTCAAACTCAAGGATAAAGTCTCCGTAATTCTTTGTCGTTGCCAAAAAAGTATTGGGCGTTCCCATTTTAGATACACCGACAATGGCGCCATCTACAATCTTATACTCGGCTTTGCCATTCAATTTCTTCCATCCTTTCAAGTTTTTTCCATTGAAAAGAGGTTCCCAATTCTGTGCGCCCAAGGAAGCAACACAGAATAAAAGTAAAGTTAATACAATATTCTTCTTCATATTTTTCTATTTATAATTTATAAAATTCATCCCAACCTTTGCGTGGCGGAAGTCCCGCCAACATTGCATTGGCAAATTCATTATTCGTAATCTGCTTCGTACGAGGATCAAAGAACAACTGTGTATTAAGTCGTTGAGCTATTACACCCAATGAGAATACCTGGCTCAGTACACCATTGATTTCGAACGGCGAGCGTGTCTTTTCAATGCCGTTGCATGCCAGCAAGAAGTTCTCGAAGTGATTGGAAGGACTTTTAGGAACTTCCGGCAACTTATCCGCCATCTCTTTCGCTTTTTCTTCCGGGATAATAGACAATGTACTGCCATGGCTACCTCCCTTGAAAATCAAATCTTTGGTATAAATAATCTTTCCTGGATTCAATTTAGATTTCGGAGTATCACCTTGATTGGTCACCGGGATATTCGGATCTAATCCCGAAACGCCATAACCGGCAGGAATTGGAGGAAGATTGTCCAGACCGTCATACCAAGTTATGTCTACCGGCGGCATTCCTTTGCGCTGTGGGAAGCGGAAAAGAATCGTGGAAGAATAGGGGAAGAAATAATCATTATGCCCCTTTGCGTATTGCATGGTGACTTCATAAGGCAGTCCCAGTTCAAGGAACTCATGAGCCGTATCAAGGATATGCGCTCCCCAGTCGCCCAATGCGCCCATACCGAAATCATACCAGCAACGCCATTGCCCCAAATGATAATCCTTATTATATTCGTGATAAGGTACAACCCCGAGCCAAGTGTCCCAGTCCATATCTTTTGGCAGTTGCTGTCCCGAAGGAAGCTTATAGATATTAGTATCCCATTTATGCCAACGACGCGGGTTATTCATGTGAGCAGTGATAGCAGTAACATCCTTGATAATCCCCGCATCCATCCAAGCCTTGAATTGGAAATAGTTCGCTTCAGAATGTCCTTGGTTTCCTACTTGAGTAACCTGATTCGGCCGTTTAAGCACAGCCTGCATCAACAATTCCGCTTCGTAGAAAGTACGTGCCAACGGTTTCTCCACATACACATGCTTTCCCGATGCCAACGCCAACATACTGATCGGGAAGTGCGAATGGTCGGGAGTAGCAATCGCTACGGCGTCAAACTCGTTGCCGGCCTTATCAAACATCTGGCGGAAATCCCTGAACTGTTTAGCTTTCGGATATTTGGCCATTATCTTCTGTGTATGTTTGGCACCCATATCCACATCACATAACGCCACCACTTCCACCATACCTGTCCGTGCAAAGTCTTCGATAATCTGTTCACCACGATTACCGATACCGATATAAGCAATCTTCACTTTATCGCCTTTCCTTTTTGTAGGCGAAGCGGTTTGTGCATGTAATAATTCACCGGTTCCTAATGCCAGTCCGGCAGAAGCCATTGACATTGTTTTCAAAAAATCTCTTCGTGTTACCATAAATTATTCTTTTTCATTGATATTGATTTAAATCTTCATTGTTTATGTGCAGAATGGTTAATTACCTGCGCCTGCCTTTCTTTCTAAACAACCTCTGTGCTCCATAAAACAAGAGACGTAAAATCCCCCAAAAAGCATAAAGCACAAAAGTGAATATGATTATATAAAAAATAGAAGTTATCATCTCCATAAATGGTGCATGATAAGTAATAATCGCATAAACATGCAGCACATTAGCTATCAAGAAACAGACGAGTAAAGTTATCAACTCTATTCTCTTGCGCCGTGCGGTTATAATCGTATCTTTCATATCGCGTCGGGTGTTTTTACAGATTGATGGTTCAGATAGTCTATTTTATATTCATCAGGGAAATAAAGTGTCCGTTCTTCTTCCAACGCCTGATGCCCTAACAAACAAAGCATACTTGCATAATATCCTTCTTCCGCTATTCTTTCCGGTTGTTTCTGTGTGATGACAGCCTCCACAAAAGCTTCCAACAGCAATGATGTACCGTCACTCTTGGGACGTTCTCCGGTAATGAATTCTCCTTTATTCTCATTAGCCGTTTCCGGAGCCCAACTTGTTCCGGCAAATGGCAAAGAGTCGAACACTTTGTTTTCCCAGTCATTGACCATTTGCAGGAAAGCCGGTGCAGGAGCTACATTCTCAAAGTAGTATTTCCCCTTTTCCGGTTCTACCGTGCCGAGATTGCCCATGATCTGCTCTTCCAGTCCATAGAATTTGTTGGAGATGACAGAATCAAACGTCATCTTCACTCCATCATCAAATACATACACACAACTCACATTGTCATACACTTCTCTACCATCTTTCCAATAAGTAATGGCACCATGCCCCATCACCTTCTCTGGGATTTTGCGCAAAGCCCAACTTCCTATCTGAAGCTGGTGGCAAGCAAGCTCCGTCATCAGCCCTTTCGAGAATTCCTTGTAAAGGCGCCAGTTTATCAACCGTTCCAAATTGGGTGAAGGCACGGGACGTCTCCAGTCACCATTCCGGTTCCAGAAAGTACGGATGGCATTTATCTCACCGAAAGTGCCAGCATGAATCATCTCCATTGCCTTGATGTAACGAGGATCGAACAAACGTTGCTGTCCTGTGAAGAATATCTTTCCCGTACTACGGTGCTTCTGATATATACGATAGCACTCTTCCATCGTGAAACCTATCGTTTTTTCACAAAACACATGCTTTCCCGCATCAAAAGCATCCAACACTATTTTGCAATGCGAACTGAGAGGGGTCGCTACGAGCACGGCATCTATCGACTTATCTTCCAGCACTTCCCGATAGTCGCCATACACTTTGGCATTAGGGGCAAGCGCCAGCGCTTTTTCGATAGACGGTTTATAAATGTCACATAATGCAACAATATCGACTTTAGGGTTTTTAGTAAGGAATCCCATCAAAAACTGTCCCCGGGAACCGGGTCCGATAATTGCCAGACGGCATTTTTCATTTGAGGTACTCGTCACCTCCGAAAAAGCAGATAGCCAAGGGCTTGCTGCAAGAAGAGTGCCAGCCCCGGCTATACCCAAATTCTTTAAAAAATCCCGCCTACTAATAGGGGTATGTTTCATGCTATATGGTATTTTAATAAGATTATAATCAATCAGTTTTTAAAGACAGGTGCTTTTTGTGTCCCGTAAGAAGGAGAACCTCCCTCTACATAGGGCCATCCTTCTTTATCCCACTTAATCTGATCCAGCAACAGGACGCGCCCGTTCTCCGGAGTAGATTTTGAGAATCCATGATACAAAAGCCAGTCTTGTCCGGCATCATCCCGAACGATTTGTGAACCATGTCCGTTGCCCACAAAATGCCCATTCGCACCTATCACCAAAGAATAGCCATTCTTCAACATCGGTTTGCCGGTCTTGTCTTTATACGGACCCCATACCTTTTTAGACCGTCCAACAACAACCTTATATGTACTTCTCACCCCTTCACAACAGCTTCCCACAGAGGCGAACATATAATAATATCCGTCATGCTTATGAATATAGACAGCCTCAAAAGCAGTCCCTGCTATTCTCTTTTTTTTCGCTCCCGGCATCAATGACAAGCCATCCGCCGTCAACTCAATGACATATATCCCCCGAAAGCTGCCCCATACCAAGTAGTTCCGTCCCTTATATGGCAAGTAACTGGGATCGATTGAATTCTGCACACCAATCTCATTACTCCGGAACATCTTACCATGATCTGTAAAAGGGCCTTGCGGAGAATCGGCAGTAGCCACTCCAATGCCGCACGTTTGTTCTCCTCCCCACACCGACATCGCATAATAAAGTACATATTTACCATTAATATAATTAATGTCGGGTGCCCAAATTCCGGCTTTAGGTTCAAACTTAGGACGGGTCTTATTTGTGAATGCCGTATTACAATACGTCCATTCCACCAAATCTTTCGACTTCATTATCGGAACGTTTCTGGTAGATTCAGTAGCATACACATAAAAATAGCCATCCGCAGCCTTAATCACCGTAGGATCGGGCATGGCAATATCTACAACGGGATTCTTATAACTCACTGTGGATTTTGTCTGCGCTTTCCCCTGCGAAATCCAAGGACCTATCATGAAAACGAGAACAAACAAATTTACAAACTTTCTCATCAAACCTTTGTTTTTAATAGACTTTTTTTACTTAATATTTAGAGTCATAAATCAATGTTAACTTACAAAATCTTTAGGCAATACTCCAAACTGCTTCTGGAAGCACTTGGCAAAATAAGACGGAGAATTAAATCCTACCATATAGCAAATCTCATTCACCCGATTTTCTCCCTCTTTCAATAATTGAGCCGCCCTCTTCAAACGCTCCAAGCGAAGATATTCATTCGGGCTCAAATCCAGCACTCCTTTTATCTTTCGGTAGAAATTGGAACGGCTCATATTCAAGCCATCCGCCATGTCGTCCATGCTAAACTCCGGATTACTGAAATTTGCCTGAATCACGTCATTCAGCCTCTTTATAAAGTCCTCATCAGCTTTCGTCAAAGCCATCGTATTGGCAGCCACAAAAGGAGACTGTGCAAAGGCCTTACGCAACTTCTCCCTGTTCTGAATAAGATTGGAAGCACAAGCCTGCAGGTATTCCACAGAGAACGGCTTCTCCAAATAAGCATCGGCCCCCAGTTCCATTCCCTCTATCTTTGACTGGATATTGGTTTTCGCTGTCAACAGGATGACAGGGATATGGCTATAATTCAAATTCGACTTAACCGTCTTACACAATTCAAAACCATCCATCACAGGCATCACAACATCGCTGATCACCAGATTCACATAATTGCCATCCAGCACCTGCAATGCCTCCGCACCATTGGTAGCAGTCAGCACCGTATACTCTTTCGACAACTGACGCACCACAAAGGCAAGCATATCCGGATTGTCTTCCACGACCAATACTGTAGAACGGTCATCCGCCTTTTCCGTTTCTCCGACAACGATCTCGGTCATCCTGTCTGTTTCAATCTCCTGTTCCGATGTTAAAGTTATTGTCATATCCTGAACGATCGGCAAGGTCAGACAGAAGACATTGCTTTCTTCCCCTTTTTCCATCACCAGAGTCCCCTGATGCAATTCCGCCAATGAACGGGAGAGAGCCAAGCCGATTCCTGTGCCGGTAGTCACCTTTCCATCTTCCTGTTCATTGAAACGAACGAAAGGCTTGAATATTTCTTCTTTCATTTCATCGGGAATAATCACTCCGTCATTCTCCGTACGAATACAGAATGATTTGTCGTCGTTATCCGCTTCCGGCACCTCCAAAGAGATACGCACGTAGCTTCCGGCATACTTCACTCCATTATTCAGCAGGTTACTGATAATTTTTGTAAATGCCTCTCGGTTCACATGCGCATAAAAATCCCTTTCAGGCACTTGCAAAGTGAATTCCAATCCTTTCTGTTTGGCAAGGGAAGTAAAACGCACATGAGTTTCTTTCAGCACCTCCGTTATATCGCATTTCGCGAAATTCAAACGGAATCCCTGACTTTCCGTTTTACGGAAATCAAGCAACTGGTTAGTCAGGTTCAGCAGCCGTTCCGTATTCTGTTTCATTACATTCAGGTCTTCGCGAGTTTCCGCATCGACTTGCTTCTTCAGTATTATATTCTCCAGCGGACCTTTAATCAAAGTCAACGGTGTACGTATTTCATGAGCCACATTCGTAAAGAAATCAATCTTCGCATGATAGACCTCACGTTCCTTCTCCTGCTCGAATTTCTCCATCTGCCGGCGATGCTTCCGGTTGCTACGCCTTTTGAAATACATAAATACATACAGAGAACAACCTACAATCAGCAAAGCATATACGATATAAGCCCAGATAGAGAGATAGAAAGGTGGAAGAATATGTATTTTCAATGATACCCCCTTTTCATTCCACACTCCGTCACTATTGGATACTTTCACCCGAAAAGTATAATTGCCATACCGCAGATTGGAATAAGTAACGATAGGACTTTCGCCCAACGTCAGCCAATCCTCGTCAAAACCATCCAGCCTATACATGACCTTGCTCATTCTCGGAGCCAGGAAATCCAATGCCGCCACACGAAAAGAGAAAGAGTTCTGATTGGAGTGCAGCAGGAGTTCATCAGAGAAAGTGATGCTCTTCTCCAACGGAGAACCCGGTTCGCCCACATGCACCTCCTTACCAAAAAGCAGAAAGTCTGTAATCACGATAGATGACAAGGATTTGTTCTCTGAAAAAGTCTTAGGGTTGAAAGCAACAAATCCATCAATACTTCCTAAATAGATTGTACCATCTTCCGTCTTAAAACTCGAACGATAATTAAACTGCTCACCCAGCAAACCATTGGAAGTGGTATATACCTTTATGGCACCGGTGGTAGGTTGGAAACAAACCAAACCGTTATTGGTTGTCAGCCAGAAAAGCCCCTCCTTATCCTCCACAATCTGATAAACCACATCGTTAGGCAGTCCGTCAGCCGAATCATAGCCGGTAAAGGTTTCCGTATCCGGATGGAACAAACAGAAACCGCCGCCCTGTGTCGTCAGCCAAACCTGCCGATGAGAATCCTCAAAGATACTGACCACCTTATCGTAAGGAAGACTTCCCGGATTATTCTCGTCATGCAGATAATTCTTCCATTTTTTCTCACTCACATTATAACAGTAAGCACCATTTGCATAAGTTGCCAGCCAAAGGTTTCCACCTGAATCTTCTTTTATATCATATACAAATCGTCCGTTCAATTCCGGCACCCGGTCAAAATCATCAGACTGCCTGTTGTAACGTAGAAGTCCGAATAATGTGCCCAAATAAATATCTCCCGTCGTTGTCCGGCAAATAGAGAAGACACTGTTATCTATCAAAGAACGGGGCGAATCTGTCTTCTGATATGTTTTAACGACAGTGCCCGTGCGTGTATCCACCACTTTCACTCCTTTCGAGAAAGTTCCCACCCACAGATAATCGTCAACCATGCACAAACCGTGCACATTTGTAAAAGCATTACTTGGTGTGAAGAAAGAGAAAGTCTTGGTCTTAGGGTTAAAACGATTCAATCCGCCATCCTCCGTGCCAATCCACAAAATTCCCTGATTGTCCTGACAGAACTCACGCACACGCTTTCCATGCAGCCCGTCTTCTGTACCTTTCGGATAATATTTTTCAAAATTCGTATAAAAACGGGGATAATAATTCACCCCACCGAAATAAGAACCAATCCAAATTCCTCTTTCACGGTCTATGCACAGTGAATAAATAGCGTTATCAGACAAAGAATAAGGGTCATTGATAGAACTCCGTAAATGAGTATATTCCCCCTGTCGGAGATTATAAATATAAAGTCCTGATTCGGCACCAATCCACAACTCATTATCCGAAGCGACCAATAATTCACGGCAAAAGACAGACTCCCCCGATTCATCTGCCAGAAGTAAATCATGCAGTTTGCCCGAAGTCAAATTCAATTCTTTCACTCCGCCCTTCAAAGAGCCTATATACAAACAGTTGTATGCGCCTTTCACAATACTGGTCACCACATCATTCGCATATACCTCCTTGTTGTCCTCCGGAGACAGGTAAGGATGAAGCGTTTTCAAACGGTCTTTCGAATAAAAAAGCCCGTCTCCATAACAGCCGATCCAAAGAGTTCCGCTATTGTCGAAAGCGAAAGTCTGCACATTGGTAGTAAGAAAAGAGAAGTTTTTTAGTGTATAGTTTTGAAGCCTTTCTTTTTCCAGTTCATAACAGAAGAGCCCTTGAGATTCTACAGCTATCCAGACACATTCCTGATTATCACCGGATATGGCAGTCACTGTATGTTCTATTTTCGTATTTTCCGCGCTCAAGGTCGTGAAATGTTCAAAGAAGTCCTTCTCCGGATAATAGATATAAAGCCCCACATCCGTTCCTACCCAGATATTTCCTTTCTCGTCCTCATAAAGCGCTGTAATAAAATTGTTGCCGATACTCCGTTGGCTACGACCATCATGCTTGAATTTGCGGAACGACAAGCCGTCGTATCTATCCAGTCCATCCTTTGTGCCAAACCACATGAAGCCCTGCTTATCCTGCAGAATCGCATTTACCGTATTCTGAGATAATCCGTTCTGCACATTCAGATTCTTAAAATAATAATGCTCGTTCGCCACTTGTTGTGCGCTACGACTTATCTGACAGCAAATAAAACAGAGCAAAAGTATTAGTACTTTTTTCATAACAAATATACGTATTTTCTATCTTCCCGTTTTGAGTTACCAAATGTAGGCAAAATCGCAACGGGAAGATGATAAATACGTCTCAATGAATGAAAGAATCGTCCTATTTCTCTATCCTGATGCGGGCATCAACGGCAATCACCGCCTTCTCTGTTGCCAGAAGCGGGTTTATATCCATTTCCTTGATCTCTGTCGCAAAGCGGAGCAAGGTAGACAGCCGAACGATAATTTCCGCAAACTTATCTTCATTCACTCCTTTTTGTCCACGCGTTCCCTGTATGATTTTATAGGCACGTAATGAGTGAATCATCGAATAAGCCTCCTCATAAGAGAGCGGAGCCAGACCGGAAGAGACATCTTTCAACACTTCCACAAAGATGCCCCCCAAACCGCAAAGTACTACATGCCCGAACTTCTCCTCATACTTCGCCCCGATGAAAAGCTCCGTACCCCGCAACATCGGTTGCACCATGATTGCCGTCGCATCAGCAATCTGCATCATACGGTCAAATTCCAAAGCCAAATGCTGTTCGCTCTTGATATTCAGCACCACTCCGCCAACATCCGATTTATGCACAGGGCCGACCACCTTTGCCACTACGGGGAATCCGCACCGACGGGCGAAAGCAACAACCTCTTCCTTGTTATCCGAAACAAACTCATCCACAAGCGGAATACCTGCCGCATGGAGCAAAGCCTGCACATAGTGAGGCGCGATATATCCATCTTCCGGGATAGAATCGATGATGCGGCGGATTCTCGGAACATCAACCCCGAACAATTCGATCTCCGGAGCCGCCGGCTTGGGAGCATTGACAATACGTGAAAGTGCCGTTCCCAATGTCACTTCATCTGCAAAGTTCACATGCCCTTTTGCCAAGAATGCCGCGACTTCCGCACCGGCAGTATTAATGGAAGGAAGAATCGGGAAAATCGGTTTCTTGCAAGTCTGCATTTTTTCGTGAAGCACATCATACATTTCAAACATGGTGACCAACCCCGGTGTGCCGAAGATAGCCATCATGGCGTCTATATTCTCAAACTTCTCCTCGCAGTAATCAATACAGAGCCGCAGATGCGCAGGCGTTCCGGTAGCAAGGATGTCAATAGGGTTTCCAACGGCAGCCCCCGGGAATAACTGAGCTTTCAGTTCCTCAGCCAACTCACCTTCGAGTTTCGGCACGTTCAGTCCGCCTTTGCTCAGCGCGTCTGTCAACATCACTCCCGGTCCGCCGGCATGGGTGATGATAGCGAAATTCTTCCCTTTCAATTCAGGGAGGGTAAACACACAGCCAACGGTAGTCAACTCTTCGCGAGAGAAACAACGCACGATTCCCGCCTTACGGAACAAAGCCTCAACGGCAGAGTCGGAACTGGCAATAGCCCCCGTATGCGAAGAAGCCGCACGACTTCCGCTCTCCGAACTCCCCGCCTTTATCGCTGCGATCTTGCAGCCTTTCCTTATCAGAGAAGAAGCATGAAACAATAGCCTGTCCGGGTTCTGGATACTTTCGATATAGAGTAGTTTGATATGAGAGTCTTTCTCCGGATCAAAGTTTTCGTCCATAAACTGCAACACATCCTCCACACCTATCTGCTTGGCATTCCCCACCGACCATACGGAATTGAACTGCAATCCTTTTGTTACGGCACTTTCAAGGATAAACACCGCCGTGGCACCGGAACTGGATATCAAATCGACACCTTTCGGGTTCAAATTGGGAATCGGTTGGCTGAATACGCTGTGGTGCCATGTGTTCATCAAGCCGATGCAATTGGGACCAATCAATGAAGCTCCGTACTTATTGACCGTTTCCAGAATCCGTTCTTCCAGCAATGCTCCTTCATGAGTCTCCTCGCCAAATCCGGCAGAGAGTATGATGAACGCCCGAGTCTGCTTTGTACCTGCCAACGTCTCTACAATATCGGGACACATCGCAGCAGGCACAGCCAATATCGCCAAATCCGTATCAGGCAAATCTTTCGCATCTGCGAAGGCAGGCACTCCCTGCACTTCCTTCTCCTTCGGATTCACTGCCCGCAATTCTCCCTGATAACCTCCGGCTATCAGATTCTTCAGTATTGCACCACCCGGCTTATGCACATTATTCGATGCCCCTACTACAACAATGCTTTCAGGACGAAGCAACTGAGTTGTTATCATATCATGCTTTGTTTTCATTTAATTCAGGTACAAATATATTCTTTCTTATGAAAAAAAGAAAGACTTACAGCAAATTGTCAGTATCTTCTTTTGATAATCTCCGGTTACATGACTTCTCACCCTTTTCTGTTTTCGAAAAACGACCTTTTTATTTGCATTTATGTAAAAACAAATAGAAAGATACCCTAACACAGAATAATTCTCAATTCCATATCAGGGTAACAATCAAATGAGACTATAAAAGAGCCAACCTATGTCAGGGTAAGACACCAGCTATTGGTTCTCCTCAAGTTGTTTTTCCCAATAACGTTGTTTATAAAGTGGGTTACGATCTCGTTTCATGTCAGGATCCAAAATTCGAAATAAATTCGAATTTTGCTCATCACGTACATCAAACCAAGTACCATTTATATGCATTATTCTTGTTACAGTTTTTTGGTGATCGATATCCATTAGGCTATACGATGAATTAGAAAACAGACGATGAAAATATCCCCAAGGATCTTTCTCTAACGATAGTTTCTTAAAAAAATATTCATTAGGTATGCTTTGATAAGAACAATACATATATCTATGTGGTGCAAAAACAATAGGCAAAGAATCACACAGAGACAAATAGAGAGTATCCCGTCCATTAGCAATTGCATAATGTTTCTTTGTATCCGAAGACAAACAGACAACCGAATCAGTATTATTCTGCAAAAACATTTCACCATAGATATAAGACATATCCTTTAATAATCTTTGTCTCAAATTCAGACTATCTACATTATAAGAAATACTATTTCCTAAATCCACTTTAACATTATGAGAACCAAAAATCATCTGCACAGGACAATGAGATTCATAACCGTAAAAATAAGGCCACAAATCCGTCCATGCCAAAAAGGTATCACCCATGACCTCTTCATAATCAATAATCCTTTTTACTTCCCCCTGATTAGAGATAACCATTACCCATTTAATACTATTAAAACAATCATTTAAAGGGTTCCCTGAATAAGAAGTAATCTTCTTCACCTCATCAATGGACAATTCTGGTTCATCATGATTTGCAAAACAAAGAAACTTATCTTTGTAAGTTACTATTTTGGAAGGACATCCAAGAAAATCTACATCTAATGGGCAATCGGCATCGCCAATTAAATAGATACGATGCGAATCTGTAAATACATAATCTTTAAAAACGACATACCTTTTTTCTATGTACCCACTATCGACAAGCAATTTAGCTTGCGTTTCAACTGTCTGTTGCACCCTATCAACAGATGATAAAGTGCAGCCTGACCCAATAAACAAAAACACCATCAGCCCAATAAACTGTTTCATAACTTCAATAAATCCTTTAATAGTTTGAATAAATCTTCACCCGTAGTGAGTTTATGATCTTCTCCCTGAATATGATTATCCTTTTTATCATAGAAAAATAATGTTTCACTATTTCCATGATAGACAGCGCCTTTTCCTGCTTTCAATAGTTTTATATCGTTATCAGACGCTTGTGGATTATATGGATGAGAATGTAGATCAAAAACTTTTTCTCCACTTACTTTCAAATCTTTCTGCATATCAGAAAAAACACTATTTTCTCTACGGTCTGTTCCAATAATAGCACTTTTACTTCCGTTGTCATTATACACATCCAATTTCCATTCTACTTTCGTATGATCCGCAGCAAATTTGAATATTGTAGCTGCATCTTCCAATTCTGTTGTTGAAACATGAATTTCTCGAGATGGGTTCATCTTATCATATTGCATATTAAACATATCCGAAAACAGTTCCTTATTCTTTACTATAACTGGTTCTACATTTGAATTACTACTAAACAATCGATCCTCAGAAGAGCCATGCACTATTGTTTGAGAAAATTTTCCAATTTCACTAATTTTGTAATCATCTTTCCCATCCAAATCTATTCGTAATATTGGATTACTCTTGCAATACGTATATGGGCTCCAATTGTAATACTTCTCACTTGATGGATCTACTACACCCCATCTTCCTATCGTCGCATCATAATGTCTCGCCCCATAATCATACCAATCCAATCCGCCTTTCCGATCCAGCTCTTTACCATTATATTTATAAGGCTGCACATTATTGCATACATTAGACATCAGACCACCAAAAGGATAATAATCATTCACTTCATCAACTTTACCGGTTTCATCAGCAACTACACGGATATTTCCCTGATGATCTTTAATGTAAAAGTGGAACTTGTTATCTTGGAAACTATAATAACCAGACTCATTCAGCAACATCTTCAAACTGCCATTCTCATAGACCGCATTGCCACAATAAACAGTAGACGTGACGTTATCATTTATAGTATGCGTGGTACGGACTTTACTGCCGTTGCAGCATATTCATAGACAATACTATTTCCATCAGCAAAACTTATGTGACTAGGCAAATTTAAGATATTATATTGAATTCCAGTTATATTTTTGTTTAAATCTTTAGTCAGGTTACCATTTTTATCATAAGCATACTCGACCGTTTCATGGGCTGCATCCTTAAACTCCATACCATTGCCAAATACGGAGTTGGTGGCATTGTCATAAACGGACTCTAGCTGATTGCCATTGTAGGTCAGATTCAGGTTGTCAATCAGACCGTAAGAATCCGTACCCGTTTGACCGTAACGAAGCAGACCCAGAATATTACCCATTTTGTC
>CAKUYM010000017.1 GCA_934716785.1 uncultured Bacteroides sp.
GTTAAGTCCAAAGTGAATCATTCTCCCAGCCTGCCGGAAACCCCATGGCTACGATATCAATATGAGGATATTTGGTAAGCAGAGTTTTAAAACGTCCTGCTAAGGTATTGTTAGGATTAACGGTTTGAAGAAAGTAAAGTATGATAGACAGGGCATAATATACTCTCTTAGTATCACTTGGAATATCAATAAATGGCAATCCTGTTCGTCGGGGCACCATAGCATTGATACTTAGCTTGCGATTCCATAAACGACTATGGTGATCTCAAAAGTCATCCAACTTGGTGGGAATGGATTTGCGTAGTTCCGTTGGAAATCAACAATCGCTTCATCATCACTACGGCGAAGTTCTTCTGCAAGGCTTTTTAATAAAGAAGCTTGTCGATAGGCATCACGGAAATTGACCGGATTTTCAAACCAATAGATTCCTGCTGCATCTCCCATAATCAACGATAATTGAGTGCGTATAGACACTTCAATCTTTTCCAATTCAGAGCAAACCATCTTCCTTAACTCAGAATCAAACTTATAAATGTTATATGCCTCTTCAAAGGTAGAACAAGGCTTAAACCGACGACTATCAGGTTGTCTTAATGGCTTCAGATAGCTCTTCATCCTGAACATACTGATGTTCCGTAACAAATGCAGTGCTCGTTTCTCATCTTGAAAAGACAAGCCTTCTGATTTCAAGAGTTAAATCTGCTCTTCAATAGAAATCTGTGGTTGATTATAGATTATTTGTTTGCTCATGCTTATAAAAAGAAAAACTTACCCTAAGCGCGCTGTTCTAACGGGAAGCGGGGTAAGTATGTTAATGCAAAGATATATAGTCTTTTTCAATCAGGCAAATTCTCATCTGCAAATTTTGGAATTTGCCTCAACTCTTTCATTGTGAATACGTTTTTGCAACTTACTAATATCCGTTATTATTCATTCCATTGAGTTTCGGATTACTTTGTATTTCCTTCAAAGGGATAGGAAAGAGTTCATGTTTACCTTCCGTGAAATTAAGGTAAGCGGGATAAGGCTTGTTCTCTTTCTGATTCACGGAGCTAACTTCACCAAACAGTTTCAGAGCTTTGCCCAACACGCCCCAACGTATCAAGTCAAACTTGCGTTGCCCCTCAAAAGCCAGCTCAAGACCACGTTCCCAGTAGAGAACCGTGCGGAATTTTCCTTCGGGAGTCGAGTCGTCAATAAAAGTCAGGTTATGCGTTTTTTTCCGTGCGCTCATCATCTCTTCATAGTTCTCTTCTGTAATAGAGGTGGCTTCGGCACGCGTGCGGACGCTATTCAACAGATCCCATGCCTTCTGGCGGTCGGTTCCTGTTTCATTGTACGCTTCGGCAGCCATCAGCACCACATCGGCATAACGTAAAGGACAATAATTCACATCGGCATAATTGATATTCTTGTTCCATGAATCTTGCGGCATCCACTCCCTACGCCATTTCCCGACAAACCAGTTCACAGAACTTCCCTGCTCTTTTACGTGTTCCTTTTTCGCACTGTCCCATTTGTAGCGATAGGTACAAATGGCCACGTCACGACGCTTATCTTTCTCTTCGAAGAAACTGCGCCATTCGGGAACAACGAAAAAGAAACCATTGGCACGCCCCATGTATTTACCGGCTTCAGATGGAGCTATCCCGGTAGGTTCCACTACCTGCGGGCCGTTATAAATTCCCCAAGCCCCACCGTTGCGACGTCCCTGCGAATGATAGAAAGCAATTTCCCAAAGACTTTCTTTCGTATTCAACACGCCTTGCGAGAAACTTTTGAAGAGCGCTTCATAGCAGCCGTCATAAAAATCATGGTATCCTTTATCCTCAAAGGCTTCCCATTCTTTTATCACCGCTTCGAAGTATTCTTTGCGCTTGCTGTCGTCCGGACGTTCCAACCGCCCGTTGGCATGAAGGCTGTATCCGGCGCGTTGCAGATATACACGCATCAGCAATGCGCGGACTGCTCCCTGCGTCACCCGTTCGGGAGTGGAAGAAGCTGTTGCCCAGTCGAGGTTATTCTTAGCGAAAGTCAGGTCGGTTATTATTTCATCGTAAATCGTCTCGCGGTCTACCCGTTCGCCGAAGGCGGATTCATAAGATGAGGAATAAGAGGTTTTGAAAGGGACATCCCCCCAACCTTTCACCAGGTCGAACGCAAGAAAGGCACGCAGGAAACGCGCTTCGGCTTCCAATGCTTTCAAACGAGTGTTTTCACTGTATCCCGTCATACCGCTGATACCGTCAATAGTCAGGTTGGCACGGTCGATTCCCTCATATTTCAGCTTCCACAGACTTTCAATCCATGTATTCGTGGAGTTGAGCTGATAGTGCGCGATATCGTGAACCTGATTGTCGGATTGTGTACGGGCGGTATAGTAGGTATCATCCGATGCAGGAGCAGCCATTTCATACCAACCGTAATGATTGAAATCAGACAAGGAACTGTATATCCCCATGACAGCCATTTCCGCTTTTTCTTCCGAATCGAAGTAGCGGTCGCGGTCATATTTTGAATTGGGTTCTTCCGTCAGCAAGTCCTCGCAAGAGGTAAGTCCTGTAAGCAACAAGGCGAATGTTATATATAATAGGTGTATCTTTTTCATGATGCTATATATTTAATGAATTAGAAAGCTACGTTAAGACCGAAAATAAAAGAACGGCTGAGCGGATATGCCCCGAAATCGACACCCGGTGTCAGGCCGCTTTTCATGGTGGATACTTCCGGGTCGAATCCGGTATATTTTGTCCATGTCAGCAGATTGTTGCCCGTAGCATACAGACGCAGTTTCTTCAATCCCACTCTCGCAATCAGATGTTTCGGGAATGTATATCCCAAAGTCACATTACTTAGTTTCAGATAGGAAGCGTCCTCTACCGCCCAAGAGTGGATATAATTGTCACCTTGCTGTGCATCATGGTAGGCGGCCACCGTTTTACCGACATTCAAAGCGGCCAGTTCTCCGGGATCTGTCACTTTCTGTCCATCCGAATTAATGGTCATCCAACGGTTGGAACTGTTCATCACGTCCAATGCATTATAATTCTGGCTGCCTATTTTACTGGTGGTCAGTTTGGTAGCGTTCAGCACTTCGTTGCCATAGCTGAAAGTAAGGAATATGCTCAAATCAAAACCTTTGTAGGTGAAAGAGTTGTTCAGACCGCCATAGAATTTCGGTTGGGCGTTGCCGATGACCGTTTTATCATTTTCGTCGATGATATCATCGTCGCCGGTCAGATTCTTGAACTTCCACATTCCCGGACGAATCCTGCCTTTATCACCATGATAAGGCACACCGTCTTTCAGCGTGTAAGTTTGGGTGGAAGCGTCATAGTTGAAATCATCCACCTGATACAGACCGTCGGTGATGTAACCGTAAAATTGTCCCAACGGTTCTCCGACAGCAATACGGTGCGTGTTCTGATTAAAGCCGAACTTGGCTTCATAGAGTTGTACCGCTTCACCGGTCAGTGCCCTCACGGAATTTTTGTTGTGCGACAATGTCAGCGTAGTATTCCAACTGAATTTCTTTGTGGAGAAATTCACTGTATTCACAGTCAGTTCCACCCCCACGTTCTTCGTTTCACCCGCGTTAATCAACATGGTCTGATAGCCCGAAGAATAAGGTAATTGGGCATTCAGCAGCAGATTACTGCTTCTGTTAATATAAAATTCGGGCGAAACGGTGATACGCTGGTTCAGGAACCCCAAGTCCACTCCCATATTAAATGTCTTGTTCGCCTCCCATTTCAGGTCGGGATTCGGAATCTGTTTGGAAGCGTAGCCGGAAGTGAGATTATCCCCCGTGGCAGTGACAATAGAAGACATCAGGGCAAGACTGTTATAACTACCGATACGGTTGTTACCGGCCAAACCGTATCCGATACGGAATTTCAGGTCGGAAAAGAGGTTCAGGCTCTTTATGAAATCTTCTTCGCTCACACGCCAGGCTGCCGATACGGCGGGGAAGTATCCCCATTTGTTGTTCTTACCGAATTTGGAAGAGCCGTCCGCGCGGAATGTGGCGGAGAACAGATATTTATCGGTGAAGTCGTAGTTGAGACGGGCGAAGAAAGAAAGCAGGTTGTCGTCATAATTTTCATCGGACGAAGCAACGGACGGAGTACCAAGGCTCATATCCCCCAAAATAAATTCGTCAGTAGGCAGTCCGCTAACACCGGATTCAAGCACACGTGTCCAACGTTTCACAAATTCCTGTCCCAGTTGCACGACTACCTTATGCTTCTTCTGAAAACGTTTGTCGTAAGTCAGTACGTTAGAGGTCTGGAAACCTCCGGTTTCCGTATTTCTGATAGAGCCGTAGATACCGTTGCGCCTTCCCATGATAGACTGGTCGCCGTAGAAAAGCTCCCGGCGGTAAAGTTGATAACGCATACCCGTATTATTACGGAATGTCAGTCCCTTCATAATCTTGAAAGTCAGTCCGCCGTTGGCTTGCAACGTGCGTGTTTCCTTATTGTCTTTTTCTTCGGCAGCGGCTATCAACGGATTCTGCATCACGTTGCCTTCCGCATCGCTCAATACAGGGTCTTCACCAGCCAACAACTCGGCGTCACTTCCACGGATGCCGATTGTAGGGCGGTATTGCAGTATCTGCACTATCTTGTTGAACTTCGCGTCCACATTACTGCCGCCTTCGTTCGTACCGTTTCCGGCAACACCCGCGCCATACACTTTCAGATAATCGAAGTTGATACGTCCTGTGACGGAGAGGCGCTTGTTCACTTCGCTCTTTACACTAAGCGAGATATTATGTTTGTCGCTTCCGCTATATACCATGGCTCCTTCGTCCTTGAAGTAGCCGTAAGACATATTATAATTCAGCTTGTCATTGCCGCCGTTCACGCCTACGCGGTAGTTCTGCGTAACGGTAGTACGTCCCATAGTGCGGTCGAGCCAATCAACTCCTTCACGGTTGCCGTAATTCTCATGTAAATCGACAAAGCCGCCGTAACGGTTCTGCCATGCCCGCATATTTTCTTCCGGGAGGGTGGCGTCGCCTAATGTCCTTTCATAATCCGCCAGTACGAATTCTTCCACACTCAGCACCTTCAGGCGTTTGGCAAGTGTACGCACACCTACATAAGAGTCGAAAGTCAGCGTAGATTTTCCTTCGCTTTTCGCGCCGCTTTTGGTAGTGATTACCACTACCCCGTTCGCTCCACGGGCACCATAGATAGCGGTAGCCGAAGCGTCTTTCAACACATCAATGCTTTCAATATCGGCAGGGTCGAGACTGGACATCCCGTCTTCCGTCGGGAATCCGTCGATAATGTAAAGCGGTTCGTTGCTCTGCGTAATGGATATACCGCCACGCACACGCACTGACATGGCAGCACCGGGCTGTCCGTCCGTCTGTATGATCTGTACACCCGCCATACGTCCCGCAAGAGCTTGGGTGATATCGGACGAAGGAACTTTGAGCAAATCGTCACTTCTGACGGAAGCGACAGAGCCGGTCAGGTCTTTACGCTTCACCGTGGCATAACCGATAGCCACCACTTCGTCCAGCAGTACGGATGCCGCTTTCATAGTCACGTCAATCTGCTTCCTTCCTTTCACAGGAACTTCCATATTTTCCAGACCGATAAAGGAAAAGACCAGTACATCTTTGGACGGGTCGCTGACGGTAATGGTGTATTTACCGTTAATGTCGGTAATAGTACCTGTGTTCGCTTTGCCTTTCACAGTTACATTTCCCCCAATCACTTCCAGTCCTTCGTTGTCCACCACCTTTCCGGTGACGGTCAGACTTTGGGCGTGAATGCCGGATATACCGACAAACAGAAATAAAAGACTAATAATCTTGCTTTTCATGATATTCTATTCATTATTTATATTCACTTATTATATTACCGATACGCAATCACGCAGCCATAGCCTTCGATGGAATAAGATAAGATTAAGGGCTATTCTCAAAAATTTCGGTGAAGGGAGAAAAGGAAGAAAGTGGAACGAGATATATCCCACTTTCTCAAATTTCAAAACAGTCAAAGATTATTTGAAGATGGTAATCATCGGGCGGCAGAGAGCTTGCTGGTTGGCAGCGGTCTTAACGCTGATACCCGCCTCCTGTGCATTAGTCACGACACCATCAGCCACATTTATACGTACGCCGGAGACATTGCCTTGCTTATTAATGGAACTGGAAGCATAATTCACGGTATTGATCGTCTCTCTATCAAACATTTTACCATTGACAAACTCAAACTCCGGAAGTTGTCTGAAGTCCTCACTACCGGTAGCAGAAACCTCTTTCATCGTAAACAATGTGCCCATGAACGCACTCAATTGAGACAATGTAGGAATATACCATGCACTCAGGTTCTCGCCGGCAAGCGCATGTTCTTCCACCCATTTTTCATAAGTAGTTTTAAATGCCACAACACCAAGTTCTGTTAATAAAAGGTCTGTAGTCTGCGTTCCATTCGTTATACCTGCCGCTGTTTCAACCAAAGTAGTCAATAATTCAGTATTAAGAGTCTGACGAGCAGCCGCCCCATTTTCTATTCCTACCGCATATCCGACAATCGTCTTTCCCTGAAGTGTCGCAGGATAATTGGCAGGCACATCCTCCCCAATCGCTTCCATCTTGAAAACGATACCGACAGCATCCGTTGCGTCACGCACCACTTTACCTTCCGCATTGATATAACTGCCTACTTTCATCTCCAATTCTTTATAGCCAGGATCTACTCCTACCTCAATATCAAAGTTACCATCACCAATCTCAAACTTCGCCATAATCTGCATATTGACATCCAAAGGCAGTGTGTTGGCCGGTATTATAATCACCTTCTCATAGCCACCGGTCAATGCCATGCTGACCTCTCCGCTGAATTTCGTCACGTCCGTAGGCGCAAAAAAGAAATTAGAGAACCAAGCCCCGTCTGCCGGATTAAAACCAACATTCGTATAAGTCACAGCGGCAGTGGCACTACATTTGCCTTCCAAAATATCATATCCGCTCAAAGCATTATATTCTACTTCCAACTTATCAGCTTGCGCAGCCACTTCCGGATTCTTCGGCTGTACGCTCACATTGGCGAACGGACGTTTCAATGTCACACTGGCATTGCCGATAGTTTCCAACTTTCCGCAGAAAGCGTCACAAGCTGCCATCAACGCGTCATCTGTCATATCGAATGACGCTTTGTTATATCCTACAGCTCTCAAATCAGAAGTATCATATACTTTATTGGCAGCCCCTGCTGTCGGAACATATTCAGCCCAGAATAACGCTTTAGCCGCATCTTTCTGTTCATCCACCGAAATTGTGAAAGACACCTTTCCGTCGGTTACCGGTTTAACGTCCTGCACACCTACCGTATTGCCATCCGCATCCAGTAATTGCATGATACACTGCATCGTATATCCGTCGGGCACAGTGACACCCGCCGCACGGCTAAGGGGATTATTGGCAGGAGCCTCCACAGAGATAGTAACAGGCGCTTTAGCCCCATTTTCATTGTCCGAAACAATTTCTTCCTGTCCGCAAGATGCGAAAAGCACCGCACACAAAGTCATCAGCGAATAAAATAAATTCTTTTTCATGATTGTAATTTTTATGGTTAAGCAATTCTTTATGCAATTTTTGTATAATTCTTTGTATAATTCTTTGTATAATTCTTATGTAATTCATTCTGTTTTATAATTCTCCAAGGTCTACTTCCAAGTCACCATCGTAACCGGGGTCGATACCTATTCCTCCATTCACGTCGGAAGTCAGGAAGTTGCCGCGTACGGTCGTATTCTTTCCTCTTTCGCAAGGAATACGCAATGCGGTACGTGCCAGTACTTCATTCTTCTCATTCAGTATCTCCAGTTCCACAGGGATGGAAGCGGTTTCTCCGGCACCGACCAGCACATAGTCAAATCCCAGTTTCAGTTCTTCCGTACCATCCGCAGGGCGTTCAAAAGCCACTTTGTATTCCATATACATCAGTGAATTCTTGGGCACGTCATCCATCAGATTATAACCTGTAGGCAGATAATCGCTGTACTTCACACGGGCAGTAAAACTCTCGCCTTTCAGCCCCCCTGTAGCGAGTTTGTTAAGAAACGCCTTCACATCCTTGGCTATCAATTCATAGCGTGCGGCAGGGCGATACAGTTCAACATCAAGCCTGGTCTCAGCTCCCCAATCATTACGGAAAACTGTCAGATCTGCTGTAGCAGAAGCGGCAAATACATCCTTGTAGCGGCTGTTCCCCATATATTTTCCCGCAGGAAGAATAAAAGCCAGATTCTCCGCGTCATACACAAGCCCTTGTTCAGGTGTTTCCGAGTTCACGTAGTCAGCCCATACTAAAATGCGGTAATTGCGGGCATGCAACTTCATGCTGACGGGCAAAGTGGAACGGTTGAAATCTTCCTCATACACCGTCTGCCGGGCAACTACTTGTCTATCCAAGTAAGCCTCAACAATAAAACGTCGCAGATAGTTGGTTTCCGCCGCACGGCTGACCGTCACCGGCGCACGTTCCGCCAAGCTAAGATTCATTGTCAGATTGAGGTTCAGCGCCACTGCTGTCGGGTCTACTCCCCATTCGCCGTCAGGAGTCATTTCCGGTTCTTCATGCAGGCTGCATCCATTCGCCCAAAGAATGGTGAACAACAGGAAAGCGCAATGCGCCAATATATATAAACTTTTTCTCATATTGTTATCATATTATTTATATGTATGTTCCTGTCAAGGTCAGAAGCGGTATACCAGTGACGCTCCCACACGGGTTACTCCCCAATAATGACGGACACGGGTATCCAACAGCGCGCCATTGTCTACATTATAATAGGTGTTATACTTCATATCGGCATATCCCAGTCCCAGAGTAAATTCCGCTCCCCAATGTTCGGACAAGGGCAGTTTGTAACCGTAACTTAGTCCCGCTCCCAATAAGGGTCGGTCTACGTCCTGATAGCGGTTATCGTTCCACTTCACATTAAACCATGCCACGTGAGCGTGCAGTCCGACGAAATGTCCCCGTCCCGCGTCGTTTCCCATCCACCAACGGGCTTCCGGTTGCAACGCTACGGTACGTACACCATGCTCACTTCCCAAGTCCCATAAACTGCAAGTCAAAGGCAGCTCCACAGTTATCTTCTTGCTCACCTGCATTTCTACCGCAAGGTTCAACAAAGCACAGGCATCATACAGCACATTGGTCTTCAGTGCCAAATAGCGTCCGCCCTCCGGACCAACCGTCTTCTTCCGTTTGTCAAGTTTACCGGTCTTACCGGAAACGTCCTGCTTCCCCTCCCCTTTGTTTGAAGGTGCGCCGATTACCGTTACCGGTTTCTTCCCGTCAGGTTTGTAGACCGTAGTCTCTTCCGGCGCGGCGGAAGTCTGCACACGGGGTTTCGCCGGAGTCTGTGCAGACAAGACAGCTACGCCCGACAAGGCAACCAACAGGCATATAGTTCTCATCTTAAAGTTCGAATGTCTCATAGTTCCGTATCTTTCATGTTTCTATCAGATTTCCAGTTCGGGCAATTCGTCCCTCATAACCGTCTCGTATCCGTCTTCGCTGACGATGGTAGCTTCTCCTTTGTATGTGATATTCACATTCTCCTTAGTGCTGCGGATAAAGAAAGAAGGAGCACCGTTCGGTTTCAGGTTCACGCTGATAAGCCATCCGCCCACCTTGATACGTCCGTCGGACAAAATCTCGGGGTCTTTGGCGGGATATTTCAGCGCGTGCGTATTGATGATAGTGGCAAAGCGATACATTTGCGACTTTTCCGATGTGGCGGTGAAATGCCAGTGATTCGGATATTTCTTGAAATTGCCTTTATCATCGGCACGCAGCCAATTCTCTGCCGGATAGAAGAAACGACTGGTGGTATCCGTCTGTAATGCTCCGCTTGAGAAAAGATAAGCGTCTGACGCTCCCCCGCGATTGGTGGCTTGAATATGTACAAATCGGTTGTCCGACTTGTTGACAGTCATCGGATTGGCTGTAGTGTGCAAGAGATAATTCCAGTTGACAGGTTCGTCCGCCACCAGTTCATCATAGATAAATATCAGTCCCGTCTTTCCCAAGTTCACAATGTGGCGGCGGAAAGTCTTTACGTGATTTTCGTCCCAACCGTTCTCGGGGGTATAGTGCACTTCAGACTGCTCGCCACGTGTCAGCCAAAGCGGTGAGATAACTTTTCCGTACGCATTGGAAGCATCACCCAGCACATAGCCGATTTTCTCACCGACGTAATAACGGGGAATCCATCCGTATCCTTCCGTTCCGATGCGTTGTCCCATGCCGTTCACCAAAATTGTATTATGAGCACGTGTAGCACGGTGGCACAGCATACTGTGTATATCGGTAAATTCGATATGGTGCCCGCTGCTATAAAACAACGGTTGTCCTCCGTAGAATGTGTTGAACGCGTTCTGATTGGCAAGTGCGTGAGAAGTAGAGCCGTAAGGGCTGGAACGGAAACTCCACATGGCGTTGCCGCCCACCCTGTCCCAGTTAGTCTGGAAAGAAGCCAGTCCCGTTGCGGGAAACACATAGCCGACAGGAAGCGATGTCAGCCCCTCGCCTTCCGGCAGAGGTTTGTCACATTGCAGGCGGAACCATGCAAGGTCACCGGGCTTGCTCAACAAGGCCTTCTTCATATATTCCGGTTCCACTTTCAAGGTACGGCGCACGAAATCGGCGGCATACGTGTTTCCGGTGAGACGTGCCAACGCATCCAAATATCCGATACGGATACTGTTGGGGCGTCCCACATTTTGATGCAAACTTCCGTTTCCACCGGATTTGGAGAAAGGCGGTTGCTGAAAGATAGTATACATGATATTTCCCTGATACCAAGGGTCGGAGAAGAAGTCATATCCGGTCAGCTTGCTATAATAATAAGGTACTTCTATCAATGTGCGGGTGTTGACAGTGAAGTAGGAATCACCGTTATGCCAGCCACCGTCTTTGTTCAGTCCGGGGAAACGTGCCAACCAGACGTTATAACAATAGTCTACCCATGTATCCGCTTCGGGCAAATCACCGTAAACGCTGAATGCCGCCATGGTCAGAATACGGAGTGTCATCTGCCACACGTGGTTGTCGGCGATGTGGTTTTCCAGCCGGTTATTGAAGTTCTTATACATATCGTCCCCTTTCTCCTTGATGGCTTCAAGCAGTTGTTTCCGTTGCGGGGCAGCCAGTTGGTCATAGAAAGAGTCGTACGCCATGGAGCAGAGTGACAACAAAGTGGAAGCGTTGAAGTCCCCCTTCACGTTTTGGTGCTTATCCCAACCCGCCATGATGAATACGCGCTTGATAGCTTCATCCTTATATTTGGTATCCTGCGTCAGCAGCCATGCCCGTATCAACGCCTCGGTGTTTCCTTCTTCCGCATCAATGATGCGGCGGCTTTCGCGGGTGAGGTACGAATTGATTTGCATTTCATTTTTCAGGTTCTTCACTTGAGAGGTATTGATGTCGTCTACCGATTTCATCGGTGTCTGAAGCACCTTGTCGGCACGTTCCAGATACCATTGTCTCTCCGCCTTTTCCTTATTGCGGTTCATGAAGTCTTTCCAATCGTCCTTCATCATCCATACACGCGGATGAGAAGCAGGTAGCTTTGATAAGACTGTTTTTAGCGAGGGCGGACAGAATTTCCCCTCTTTTTCTTCTACGGTGACTTGCTGCACGCTTCCCCACGCCACCTGTCCGTCTTCTACATAGCCGAACTGCCAGTACCATACACCTGCTGCAAGCGGTTTCTCCGGATTATAAAACGGCCAGCGGGTCTCCACTTCCGTGACGCCCGATTTCAATGAGGCATCCTGTGAGTAACGCAACCGATAGGTTACTTTCGTTTTATCTACCTTCTTTACTTTGTGTTCGAATCCGTCCAGCGGACTGTCCTGCGAGTTCATGTCCGAACGGAGCGGCCATTGGAAAGAGACGGCACGGTCATTTACCACAGCCTTATCCAGCGGATAAGGGGTGGCACGCATCTCGTGCATCAATGTTGTCTTCGTCAACTTGATGACCGCCTGTTTTTGCGCATACGTCATTTGTGCCGCTGCTGATAAGATTACGAATGAAATCAATACTACTTTTTTCATGATATCAAATGATTGGTTTTTCTGTAGGCAAATGTAGGTAAACCCTCCTGAACGGGACTTTCAATTCATTTCTTCCTTGTCTGATAGTGTCTAATACGACTTCGTTTTCGTTCATTTCAACTTAAAAATCGTCCAAAACCGATCTATAGATAGCTGTAGAGGGAATAAAGGGATGAAAAATGACTAACCTGACACTAAATGCCCGCATGCGAAAACGTAATAATTACCCCCTATATAACTACTTCCCAAAATGCATATTTTTATTCGTCTGACTATAGTTGTTTTTTCGTCTGACTATAGTCAGACGAAAGAAAGACTATAGTTATACGTAAAGTTGACTATAGTCAGACGAATAAATTTATGCATAACGAAGATTAGTCCTTTGTATCCAAAGAACTAAATCTTAGTATATTCCTTGAAGTGCATATTCTATATCTTATGGAATACCCACTTATCAGACCTGCGTTATTTAGTATGCTGTTTTACATATTCCGAAGGCAAGCAGCCTACGTACTTCTTGAAACTGGTGGAGAAATAGGAAGAAGAGCCGAAACCGACCATGCCGCTGATTTCGGAAATAGAATAACGCCCCTCAAGCAACAGCTTGCAAGCCTTATTGAAACGGATACGCCGGATAAAGTTCGCAGGCGGTTCGCCGGATACGGAATTCATCTTGAGGTAAAGCGACGAACGGCTCATGTAAAGTTTGCTCGCCAGCTCATCAGATGTGAAACTATCATTGCCGATATTCTCCTCCACCACCTGAATGGCCTTCCTCATAAACTCCTCGTCCAGATTATTGGAAGTCATCTTGGCGGTATCGATATCAATCGTATTCGAGTAATAATGCCGCAAGCGTTGGCGCGCTTTCAGCAGGTTGGCTATTTTTCCTTTCAGTAGTTGAATGGAGAACGGCTTGGCTATGTAATCGTCCGCTCCCGCCTCAATACCTTCAGTCTGCGCATCGACACTGCCTTTGGCAGACAACAGCAGCACCGGGATATGGCAGGTTTGCAGGTTTCTCTTGATAAGCTGGCAAAGTCTGATTCCGTCTATTCCCGGCATCATCACGTCTGAAAGGACAATGTCTACCTGATGCTCTTTCATTATCGCCAACGCCTCTTCACCGTTTCCGGCGGCAAGCGTCACATACGTTTGCCGGAAATTATCTTTCAGATAGTCCACCATTTCCTTGTTGTCATCCACCAACAAGATGGTAGGACGTTCTGCCTCCGCACCGGCAATATTCTGCTGTATGCCGTCCTGAGATACCTCTCCGGATACCGCAGACGAAGTGCCACCGGAGAAATTGTCATCAGGCAACGGGAGTTCCCTCAAAGGAACGGCTGCTCCGTCTGCCTGTTGTTCCTGCATCTCCCGTTCTTTCTCCGTAAAGACGTTTATATCGGCAGGCAAGGTGACCTTAAATTCCGCATATCGGCCGGGTTCACTTTTCACGATGATGGTTCCGTGATGTTTCTCCACAAGCATTTTTACCAACGCCAGTCCGATGCCTGTTCCTTTCCGCTGCCCGTCCACCTGATAGAAACGTTCGAAAATACGGTCGAGTTGCTCGGCTGACATACCGATGCCGCTATCCCTCACCGTGAAACTGTAGGTATCCCCCTCCGCATGCAAAGCCGCCTCCGCACGCAAAGAGAGCGATATAGTGCCGCCATCCGGTGTAAACTTAAATGCATTCGACAGGAGATTCATCAGGATAGTCTCCAGATATGTCTTGTCTGCCGGAAGCAGCCGCCCCTTCAGGTGGGACTCCATGCTGACACTGATAGCACGCTTTTGCGCATTTTCATGAAACAGGGCAAGAACATCCTGCAACAATCCGTCCACATCCATCGGAGCCACATGGATAGGCAGCGCTCCTGCTTCCACCTTGCGGAAATCGAGCAACTGATTGACTATGTGCAGCAGCTTCCGCCCATTCTTGTACACATAGTCCAATTTCTGCCTCACAGGGGTGTCTATCGTGCTTTTCCGCCCGAGAAGTTCTTCGAGCGGAGCCAATATCAGGCTCAACGGAGTACGCAGTTCATGAGACATATTCATATAGAAACGTACCTTCTCCTGACTGAGTTCTTCTATCTTGCTACGCTCTATCTGCTCGATCCGCACCTGCATCTTCATCCTTGCCCGGGCTATGAAGAAGTAGACAATGAAGAAGAGAAGTCCTATGGAGAAACAGGCGAAGAGGGTCTTTGCCCACCAAGTTTGATACCACATGGGGATGATGTGCACGAAAAATTCGGTGGTCGCCTCACTCCACTTGCCGTTATTGTTGCATGCCTTCACTTTAAAGACATATTCGCCCGGCGGAAGATTGGAATAGCTCGCCCGTGCAAATGAGACATGGCGGGAATAGTTCCATTCCGTTTCAAACCCTTCCAATTTGTAAAGAAACTGATTCCGCTTGCCTGCCAGATAGTTGATAACGGCAAACCGGATATTGAACAGCTTCCGGTCGGAAGGGAACGACATGCCGAGCATCCTCCCTTGCGCATCCTGATAGTAATGTACCCGGTCGCTTTTCATATCCGTAATCACTTCATTGAAGACTACGGCTCCTGTGACAACAGCGTCCGGAGAATACGGGTTATCCACCAACTCGTAGGGCTTGAAATAGGTGACACCGCCCAGAGAACCCAGAAAGAATGTGCCGTCCTGCGCCTTACATGCGCCACCGTAATTGAACTGGTCGTGCGGCAGGCCGTCCTGCTTCGTATAATTAAAGAAAGTGCCGTCCTCTCTGTTGAAACAAGACAATCCCTTGTTCGTCGTGAGCCACAAACGTCCCCGCTCATCTTCCTGTATGCTGTAAATAAAGTCGTTCGGCAGACCGTCTTTCATTGTATATTGCTCCCATACGGTAGATGAATTCTCTTTATAGCGGTAGAGCCCGGTGGAAGAACCTACCCAAATGTCGTGATGCCCGTCCTCCACCACACAGAAGGCCTGTATCAATCCGTGCAGATAGGCGGAAGAGGAAAGATGCAGTTCTTCCAACTTTCCACCGGCATACAGGAACAGGCTTTCTTCCGTCCCTATCCATATTCGGCCTTTCGAGTCGCGAAACAAAGTATATATCAATACATTTCCCAGTTTGTTGTATCTCTTGACCAACGGATGCGGTGAGAGTTCTCCGGTCTGTTTGTCAAAAAGGAAAAGCCCGTTCATTCCTCCTACCCAGAGTGCTTTGCCTGTTTCACTCAATTCTGTACCATATAAATTTGTATCATATAAATTTGTGCCACCTAAATTTGTACCATCTAAATCCGTACCGTCCAATTCTATTCCGTCCAATAAGGAATAGCAACTGTTGTTCAGAGAAGCCGAACGGGGGAAGTCGTATGTCTCTATCCTGCCGGTTTTACGGTTCAGCCGACTCAATCCTCCGCCATGAGTGCCCACATAGACACTGCCGTCTTTATCTGTCCATACACATTTTATATTATCAGATTTCAGAGAATTGGCAGAAGTGCCCGCCCGGAAGAATGAGAAGCTGCCGGTTTTACGGTTGTAGTAATTCAGTCCGCCATCGTTCGTGCCAATCCACAGATTTCCGTTGTCCGGGTCTTCGGATATACAGCTCACGGTGTTATCACTCAAAGAGTTCTGCCATGCCGAATGTTGAAGGCGTCCGAAAGCAGGAGCCAGAGGATGATAATAATTCAGTCCGCCGTAGAATGTACCGACCCACATACCGCCTTGGTTATCTTTAAAAATTGAACGAATGGAATTGTGCCCCAACGAGGTAGGGTCTTCGGAAGAGAAACGGCAAAGTTGAAAAGCCTCCGTTTCCGGTTCAAGGATAAGCAGGCCGTCCATCGTACCTATCCATATTCTCCCCTTATCGTCCAAGCACAATGTCCTGACTGAGTTGGTCAGGAAGTAAGCGGGCATATTCAGTTTGTTATAATGCTTCTTTATCTGAAAATTGGCATCGATGCAATACACCCCGTCGGTCAATGACGCAAGCCAGCAGTTACCGGTTCTGTCATCATAGAGCATACCGGAAATCACCTTCCCTTTCAGTTGAAGAAGAAGCCGCGTCACGTTTTCATTACGTTCATAGTAGAAATATACCCCCTCCGAAGTTCCCAAAAGAAAGCCGTCATTCATCCGGCAGAGGGAATAGACTGTTTTTCCGGCAAGCTCCGGTTGCACTTTCATCTGTCCCGTGCCCTTGTCAAAAATCATCAGTCCGGCGTTTGTGGCAAGCAGAAGTCGGGCATCCTCTTCCGGCTCTCCGATAGCCAGTACCTGTATCGGCTGATTGTCCGGCGAGGAGTAATTGGTGAAGTTATTCCCTATGATATTATAACGGGACAGGCCGACCTGAGTGCCAACCCATACCGTTCCCTGCCGGTCGGTGTGTAGTGAATAAATGTGGTTATTTGCCAAACTTGCCGTGTCGTCCGGTGCCCTGTAGTAAGAGGCAAAACGGGAACCTTCATACCAGTTCAGCCCGTCTATCGTACCCACCCAAACTTTATTATTGCGATCTTGCGTCAGGGCAAGCACCGTGTTCTGTGACAATCCGTCATCTACGGACAAACGCTTGAAATGGATGGAGCTGTCGTCGGCCAGCACAGTGTATAGAGAAAGAAACAAAAAGTAAACGGATATTCCGAATACGCGCTTAAACAGCAGATGCCGGTCTCTCATAAGTGTGTATATTGAAGATTTATCGTAAAGATAGATATTTTCAATTCACCACTACGATAAATCCTGTTTTTTAACTCATATAAAGAATGGAGTCTGCCCAATAATAATCTTACAGATGAAGTCCTGCAAGTCTCCGCACAGTTCTTCTTCCTTACGAAAAGAAGAGAACCATGCGGAATGCAATATATGCGAAGCTCGAATTAATTATCCGATTTCCCTTTCAAATCCTTATAGCGTTTCAGAGCCTCCAAATAGTAATAATCGGCATAATTCAACGGTGTATCAATTTCGCTGTCGTGCGGGAAACTTCCGACAGAATGCAGCAGGATGAAGCCGCGGTTCTCTCCCTCTTTCGCCAGATATTCTTCGGACGACAATTGCTTCAGTATATTTTCCGCATAACGGAAGTATTCTTCTCCTTGCTTTTTATCTCCATATCCGCTCAGTTCCAGTAGTGCGGAAGCTGTTACAGCGGCAGCGGAAGCGTCTCTCGGCTCAGCCGGAATCATAGGCGCATCATAATCCCAGTAAGGAATATAATCATTCTCCGCCGGACGGTGGTCGATAATAAAACGGGCTATTTTATGGGCGGCATTCAGGTAACTTTGTTGTTTGGTGAAACGGTAGCACATGGTGTAGCCATATACTCCCCATGCCTGGCCACGTGCCCATGCGGAAGAATCGGCATATCCTTGGAATGTTCCTTTTGACTCTACCGCGTCACTGTCTGCCGAATAACTTACCACATGGTAAGATGTCATGTCTGGTCGGAAATGATTCTTCAACGTCTTGTCGGCATGAGAGATAGCTATTTCGCGATATTGGGGGTTGCCGGTCTGTTCCGAAGCCCAAAACAGCATTTCAAGGTTCATCATGTTGTCAATAATCACCGGATAGCTCCAGTCGCCAAAGTCCCATGAACGGATTAGCCCCACTTTCGGACTGAAACGGGAGCTGAGACTTTCGGCCGAGTGAACAAGAATCAGGCTGTCAGTAGGTTCCGGTTTCAATCGAAAGCCTTGCCCGTAACTGCAAAACATCATAAAGCCCAAGTCGTGATTCCCCGTGTAATACTGCATGTTCTGCAAACGGTTCGTGTACTTCCGCGCTTCCTTTGCCAAGGCATCATCACCTGTCAGCTCGTATGCCAGCCACATCGAGCCGGGATAAAAACCGCTCGTCCAGTCCGTAGGGTGTTCCAACCGGTACTTTCCATCTTTCACCGAACGCGGGAAGCAGGCGGTGTCCGGCTCATCTTTCAATTGCTCTGCCATATAGAGCAACTGATGTCCGGATGTTTTCACTGCATGGTCAAACCATTCCATCTCATTTCCTTTCGGAGCATTGCAGGCAGTCAGGAAAGCAAGAGTTCCTGCCGCCAGTAAAAATTTGTTTTTCATTGCCATAATTCTACAATTGTTGATGCAGGCAAAGGTAGGGCTATGCAGAGGAACAGAGTTTATATATCTTCTTTTTCATTTCCGTTTCTATTCCAACAGACTTTGATTTTGTCCAAAACTACTTTGTTTTTATCTTTTCCCCAAATAGTAACTAATTATAATTCCTCACATACCCGCATTTCCATACCTTTATATACCACTACAATCTTGTGCAACTGCGTAGAGCCGACGGCTTGTTTCACCGTATCGGTATCCGCATAGCGATTGACCTGGACAATGGCCTCCTGATGCAGCTCTTCCACATGGGTTTCAGGATCTTTATATTTGGCGTATTTCAACTCAACGATGTAGCTATGCTTCATGTCGGGATATATGTCGAGCAAGGGACAAAGGAAAATGTCTATATAGCCTGTTTGCGTGTCTTGCTCGGAGATAGGGCGATAAAAACGGTTCTGCGCAGTCATGGCAAGAGTGAAGCCGTGAACGAAGAATTCGCCTTTCTGCTTGTCGCGCTGGGAGGCGTAACGTTTCAGACAGTCGGCAATGTAACCAAAATAGGCTTGCCAGTCGCCATCATAGGCCAGCCGACTGGCAAGTTCGCTCTTTTCGTAACTGCTGAAACTCAGGTCGGCATCATTATACGTACTCAGCAAATAAGTATAAAGTTGTTCCTGAACCACTATGTTAGGGATGGTAAGTTTGGTTTTTCCTTCATGCATTCCGCTAATGGTGAGCATGCCGAAATAGTAGAGCAGGCTGATGAAGTTGTCCGGATGGGTGATGTTGATAGCAGGGAAACCTTTCTTTAACTCACCAGTGATGAAGCCTTGGCTTATTAGCGTTTGAATGACAGAAGCATCATGAGCAAACTCTTTGTCCTTGCGGATAAGCATACGTAGCTTCTCGTAGTCGATGCGGATATTATCTTCTATCATATCTTGGGGAACTTTACCGCGTATGATGTAGTTTTTAACGAAGTAGAGCACCATATTAGAATTATACATCGTGGTATCTCCATAACATTCCTGTGCAAAACAATAGTTGTCATACCACGGTTTCATTATTTCAATCAGTTCATCTACGCTATGCTGAAAGGGACTGTTGGTTGAATAGTAAGTCAGCATTTCGCGTACTTCTCCTTCAGTGAATCCCATCATTTCATTAAATTCCGATGTAAGCGAATAATTCGTGCCGATATTGAATCCGCTGGTAAGGTCGTCCATCGTCACAGGGCTGACACCGGTAATGAAGCAACGCTTAATGCTGGAATCCGTCCCTGTCTTTACTTTGTTGAAGAAGGCATGCAAGTAACCTTCCCCGTGTGTTTCATTGATGTCGCGGTGCAGGCTATCGACATCGGAAAGGATGGCGTTAGTGAAGTGGTCGTACTCGTCAATGAAAAGATACATTTTCTGTCCGGCACGTTCGCAGGCTTGATAGAGGTAATCCAATTGTTCTACAGCTCCACTAACCTGATAAAACCCTTCCAGCGTGCCTTGAGGCAGAAGGTCGGCATATTTCTTGCAAAAGTTCTCGAAAGTGATTCTGCAATGGGCATCCAGTCCGTCGCGATAGTTGTTTAGCTCACCGATAATGCCGGAGAAGTTAAGATAAAGCACCAGATAACTGTTACGGTCGGGAGTGGGATACTTTCCGATATAGAGGTCACCGAAAAGGGCTTCGAATTTATCTTTGGTATACACGTCATAGTATTGTCTCAGCATATTCAATGTAAGACTTTTGCCGAAACGGCGCGGACGGATGAAGAAGAAATAGCGGTCGGCCTGTTCTATCATGGAGATGAAACGGGTCTTGTCCACATAATAATAATTCTCGAGGCGGATATCCGCAAAGTTCATCATGCCGTAAGGCAAACGTTTTCTGTCCGGTACAATATATTTCATTGGGTCCATTTTCTGTCCTCCTACTATTTTCTTGTCTTAATCAACTATTTTACAAACTTATACCACACAAAGATAAGGGAAGTTATTGTTGAGAGAAGCTATCCGAGAATATTTTTAAGTATTATAGGCAGGTTTTATCTCATACACTAAAGATAGAATTGATATCTTTTGCGCGAATAAACACCCTTCCATATCATGCTGTTCAAATTTCTTTTATATATTTGCAGGGTCTGAATGGAAGAACGACTAATCCTTCCGGACAGGCAGACATTTTTTATAAAGAGAAGAAAGCGTTATCCGCTTCATCCTAAAAAACGAAAATCGCCAAAATTTCGAACCTATAAGGATGGAACAGTATGATGCTTCCGTTGTTGTATGTACCTGCACCCTTGCAAAAGGGTGCAAACATATATCACAGCGTGGGGTGTTTATTCGGTTCATTTTATAGGTTCTGGTGTTTGGCGATGCCACGTTTTTTTAATGAGCAGTATAGAGTTCCTCACGCTTTTTTTAATTAACGGAAGCCCGCTGCCACAGGGGAACAGGTGCAGGCGCATTACAAGCACAGACTGTGGAATCCAAATTCAAAGACATTTATATCGGAAAGCTCATACAGCAGAAAGTTGACGAACGCGGCATCAGTTATGCGGAATTCGCCCGGCAGATACATTGCGCACGCACTTCTCTCTACCATATCTTCAACAGCAAAAACATTGATGTGGAGCGTCTTTTGCTCATTTCAGAGGTTCTTCAATACAATTTCATCGAAGAAGTGTATCTCCGGAAATTGAAGTCCACAGACGAAAATGTACCTTGCATCGTGATTCCCTTTAAAGAGAAAGGTATCGACACCTCGCAACTCCCCAACGAAGTATTGGAATGGCTGAAGCAACAACTGCTGTAACAAAAAAGGTCATATCCGTACAAGATACCGACACCCTTCACAACTGCCGTCTTTCGCAATTGCCCTACCTTTGCTGCGATTATCATCAAGCATTGGAATGAATGAACAAACTATATAACATCATCCTTATCAACGGAAAAATTCTTTTGAGCCTCATAGCCAGACTATCGTTTCTTCTGACATCGGAAAGTAAGCTGAAAAAGTTTGCCAAAGGCCAGCAAGGACTGGTGAGGCTGATTCAGGATGAGATGAACTGCCACAAAGATTCCGAGACTCCCGTCATCTGGCTGCACGCCGCTTCTTTAGGAGAATACGGCGTTGCCCGTCCTATCATAAAGCGTTTAAAGCAGCAAGGCAAATGCCGTATCGTGGTGACGTTTTTCTCTCCTACCGGATATGAAGCGTTGAATATTCATCACCCGGAGATAGATCATATCTTCTATCTGCCATTGGATACCGCCCGAAACGCTCGTACATTTATCGAAACGATACACCCGCAGAAAGCGATATTCATCATCTCCGAATATTGGGTAAACTATCTGAATGAGTTAAAAGCAAGGGAAATCCCCACTTTCCTCATCTCGGCCGTCATCAGCCGCAATGCACCTTTCTTCAAATGGTATGGCGGACTGTTTCGCCCGTCACTAAAAGCATTCACTCATTTCTTGGTGCTGAACAAGCAATCGGGCGAAAATCTGCGGTCGTTAGGGTACAAGAACTTCAGTGTGACAGGCGACCCGCTCTTCGATAATGCCATTGCCGTGGCATCCACACCCTATCAGAACCCTATCGTTGAGAAATTCGCCTGCGGAAAAGAGGTCTTTATCGCCGGTAGTGTCAGCGACCGGAAAGACATGCAACTCGTCTGCTATCTTGCCAACCGCCACCGGGATGTACGTTTCATCATCGTTCCGCATGAAATAAGTGAAGAAGTCTTGAACGATATCAAGTTCAATCTGGACGGGTATGCACTCTGCTATTCCGAATGTGACGGCAACACAGATTTCGGTGATACCCAAACGCTCATCATCGACTATTTAGGGGCACTTGCTTTCTTATACCGCTATGGGAAATGGGCGTATGTGGGCGGTGGCTTCACACCTTACCTACATAGTATCATCGAAGCTACCGTATATGGACTACCCGTGGCTTTCGGCCCTATGATTCAACGGAAAGTAACGCCCAATGAATTGATAGAGTTGGGTATCGGGCGAGTTGTGCGGTCGGAAAAGGAACTGGAAAACTGGTTTGAATCGCTCAAAGATGCACCCCGACAACTCGAACGAATAAAAAATACCGCACTGGATTACAGCCGGGCAAACAGCGGGGCGACCTCAAACATTATCCAAATACTGGCATAATCATGAAACATCGCTTATCATATAACCTACTCATCAGCCTGTTGCGCTTTTGGGCATTTCTGCCTTTCGGCATTCTCTACCTTATCAGTGACGGAATGTATGTCATCGTTTACCACATCATCAGGTATCGGAGAAAAACGGTAAGAGACAACCTGCACAATTCGTTCCCTGAGAAAAGCGATAAAGAACGAAGCAAAATTGAGCGGAAGTTCTACAGGCACTTATGCGACTGCATCATGGAAACGATTAAGTTACTGCATCTGACCGACAAGGAAATTGAGAAACGAATCAACGTGACGAACGGAGAATTGATAGACCGATTGGCGGAAGACGGGGCTCCCATCATCCTATATCTCGGTCACTATGGCAACTGGGAATGGACACCGGCCATCACGCGTCATTATACCCGTCCTTCCATCAACGGGCAGATATACCGTCCGCTGCACAGCTGCACGATGGAACAAGTGATGCAGACGATACGGTCTCGGTTTCACACGATTTCCATTCCGCAAAAAAGCGCTTTCCGCACCTTGCTTAAGATGAGACAGGAAAACAAACAGTTCCTCATCGGGTTCGTTGCCGACCAACGGCCCAACAGCGGTAACCTGCACCATTGGACTACCTTCCTTAATCAGGACACGGCTTACAGCATCGGCGGCGAGGAGATAGGAAAAAGAACCGGTGCGCACTTCGTCTATTTAGAAATAGAAAAAAGAAAAAGAGGACACTACCAAATGACATTCCACCGGATTTTACCGTCATGCGACGCAAATGAGGAAGATGGAAAGGAATATCCCTATACCCTGCAATTCATGAATATGCTGGAGAATTCCATCAAGCGTGCTCCGGAATATTGGTTGTGGTCACATAAAAGGTGGCGTTTTTCACGCCCCGCCAGCAAAAACTTAACAACTTAAAAACAATGTAATATGAAAATTATCTGTGTTATACCGGCAAGAGCCGAGTCATCTCGTTTTTTTGAGAAGCCATTGGCTTTGATCTGTGGTAAACCCATGATACAGTGGGTATATACTCATTGCAAAGCCTGCGAATATTTTGATGAAGTGTACGTAGCTACCGACAGTGAGAAGATTAAGACAGCCTGCGAAACATTCGGTGCACAGGTCGTTATGACCTCGTCTGACCATGATACAGCCACCGAACGGCTTTACGAGGTCTCTACTAAATTGCCTGCCGACCTCTATGTCATGGTCAACGGGGATGAGCCTCTGCTGACAAGTAAGTATATCAAACAATGCATTCCCGATAATCTGGATACGGATGCCTTGTTTGTATCCAATCTTATGACCGACTTCAGCAACCCGGTGGAAGTAGTGGACAGCACCAATTTGAAGATTGTCACAGCAACGGACAACCGCTGCTTGTTCATCTCACGCAGCCCAATCCCCTACCCTAAAGGAAACATGAGTTATGTATATCATAAGTTTGTAGGCGTAGGCGCTTTCACCCGCAAGGCACTGGACTTCTATCATAACACTCCGCGTGGCCCGATAGAGAAGATAGAAGAGAACGATTCTTTCCGTTTCATCGAAAACCATGTTCCTATCTATTATTACAATTGCCATTGCAAGTCGCTCTCCGTCGATACTCCTAAAGACATAGAGGGAGTGGAGGAATACTTAAAAGGACAAGGAGCGGGTGTATGCGAATAGGGTTTGATGCAAAGAAAATCGTCTCCAACCTGACCGGAATAGGCAACTATAGCCGAAACATCATCAATGGATTATCGGCATATCCCGGCAACCGGTATGTCCTGTTTGCTCCACACAAAGGGACAGACCAATGTGTGCGGGATTTAAAAGAGTCCGCTTCGGTTTCTTTTGTCTATCCGTCCGCCCATTCTTCCTTCGGGCAAGAATGGTGGCGGTGTCGGGGAATCACCGAAGAAATAGTCAGGCAGCAGATTGATATCTTTCATGGCCTTAGCAATGAACTTCCTATGGGTTTGCATAAGACAAGATGCAAATCCGTAGTGACTATACATGACCTGATATTCTTGCGCCACCCCGAATACTACAGCTTCATCATGCGACAGATACTTAAAGCCAAAACATACTATGCCTGCCGACATGCAGACAAGATTATAGCCATCAGCCGACAAACTAAACAAGACATCATGGATTTCTACCACATACCGGAATCTAAAATAGAAATCGTGTATCAAGGCTGCAATCCGGCTTTTCATCATAAAGTATCCGAGGATGCACAGACTGCTGTCCGAAAATCCTACCAGCTCCCGTCACGCTACATTCTATGTGTAGGAACAATAGAACCACGCAAGAACCAGCTTACCCTCGTACGTATACTCCCCAAGCTCCGTGAGGATATACATTTGGTGCTGATAGGGAAGGCCACTCCTTACCAACATGCCATAGAAGAGGAAGCATGCAAATCAGGCATGCGAAATCGGGTACATATCTTCAACCGGATGCCCAACTGTGACTTGCCTGCCATCTATCAAGGAAGTACCGTTTTCGCGTCTCTTTCATTCTTTGAGGGATTCGGTATTCCCGTACTGGAAGCAATCACTTCCGGTGTACCGGTAATTGCCGCCACAGGTTCCTGCCTCGAAGAAGCGGGCGGACCGGACAGCATTTACTGTGATCCGACCAATCTCGCACAGATAGCAGACAGGATTAATGAGCTACTGGCATGTCCGGAACGAAGAGCACACATGATACAGGCGGGACTGAAATATGCGAGCCGATTTAGCGAATCAGCAGTCACCGGACAATTATTGTCCGTCTATCGCCAACTTCTTCAACAAGAATAAACTTTCTATATGAACATACGTTATTTCTTACAACTCAAAAAAGGGATGAAGAAAGGTCTCTTCTTTATCAGAAACTTCAGCCGCTATTTTCTGCCGGACAGCCTGTATCGTCGCCAACTGGCACAAATGCTTGGCAATACGTCCGCCATCGACAAGAAAGCGGTTGAAGAACGGGTAGCCTATTACAACCGTCTGCCGGAAAGACAGGGATATGACCTTTCACAATGGACCGCTGTCGCAGACTTCCGGTATCCTTTCAGGAAGAAAGAAAAATTCTCTACCTACTTTTTTGATTTGCATCGATATACACGCTACTTCAACCCGCAATACCGGTTTGCTTACCTATTTGGTGACGTCACCAAGGAAACGGAGATTCCGGCATTCGTCAAAAGTCGCCCGATTACAGACAGCTGTTCCAACTCCGTATTGTTAAAATTGAACCAAGTACGCCACTTCGTATTCGTGAAAGACCATAAATCTTTCCGCGAGAAGAAGAATATGATTGTCAGCCGCAATGTCGTCAGACAACCACATCGCAAACGCTTTTTGGAACTTTACTGTCAACATCCGATGTGCAACATCGGACAGATCAATCGGGACACGGATAACGGACATCCGGAGTGGGTGAAAGAGTATCTCACCATTCCGCAGCAACTGGAATATAAGTTTGTATGCTGTATCGAAGGGAATGATGTGGGCACCAATCTGAAATGGGTGATGGCTTCCAACTCTCTTGCCGTCATGCCACGCCCCACTTACGAAACGTGGTTTATGGAAGGACGACTGATAGCGAACTATCATTATGTAGAAATCAAGGCCGACTATTCCGACCTTATCGAGAAAATGGAATACTATATCCGACATCCGGAAGAGGCGGAACGCATCATCGAACATGCCCATGAATATATCCGACAATTCATGAATGCCCGACAAGAGACCATAATTTCATTAGCCGTCATGCAGAGATATTTCTATCAAACCAAGCAAACAAACCGTAAAGCATAGCCACACACTGTATGAAAAAGAAGAAAACTATTCTCGTTATCCGTACATCGGCGTTGGGTGATGTGGCCATGTGTATTCCGGTTATTTATTCTTTGGCCAAGTGTTATCCCGACCTCGATATAAAAGTGTTGACACAACCGTTCTTCGCCCGGCTGTTTGTCAATGCTCCCGACAATATATCCTTTATTTTGGCAGACTGGCGGGGAAAACACAAAGGAATAAGAGGACTCTACCGGTTGCTCAAAGAACTGTTGAGATTCCGTATCGATTGTGTAGCCGACCTGCACAACGTATTGCGTTCGTGGTTGGTAGATGTCTGTTTTCTGCTGAAAGGAATCCCTGTATGTATCGTAGACAAAGAACGGCGCAAGCGCAAAGAATTGTTATGCTCTGAAAACAGAGGAACAAAACAACGGAGCTATATCCAACGTTATGCGGACGTATTCGGCAAATTGCAACTACCCGTTGTTCCGGAATTCACATCGCTTTGGTCTCTCGAAGAGCTGAACGGCATGCACCTCCCTATCCCACAGCCGGATGACGGTAAGTGCCTCATCGGAATTGCTCCTTTTGCCCGTTACCGGACCAAGACTTATCCTCTTCCACTGATGGAAGAAGTGGTCGGTCACTTGAATGACAAAGGGTATCATCTATTCCTGTTCGGTTCGCAAGGCAAAGAAGAGAAAGTATTGAAAGCATGGGAACAGAAATACAAATCCTGCATAGCGCTTCCCGGCCTGCTGACTATTCGGGAAGAATTATTGCTTATGGGACACCTGAATGTAATGTTGACAATGGACTCCGCCAATATGCACTTGGCTTCGCTCACAGGCACGCCTGTAGTATCCCTTTGGGGAAGCACCACGCCCGCTTGCGGATTCCTCGGTTGGAGGCAGAGCGAAGAAAATGCTCTCTGCCTGCATCTGCCTTGCCAGCCTTGCTCTATCAGCGGAAGAAAGCAGTGTCCTTTACAGCATTTCTCCTGCATGATGTCCATCTCTCCGGAAGAAGTCTGTAAATTAATAGAGTCAAACCTACCGTCTAAAAACGAATGTATATGATAAAAAGAACTGTTATTTATATTGCAATGCATTATTTGCTGTGCCTTTGCATCTTCTTATGTATTCAGAAGCCGCTATTCCTACTATTCAACTGGAATCACGGTGCTGCCGGATGTACATTTCATAACCTTGCAGCCATATATTATCATGGTTTCGCGCTGGATGCCGCCACTGCCGGTTACCTGACCGCTTTTCCATGGCTTGTTCTACTGATTTACAATATATTTCCGGCATTCAGCCCTCGCCGCATAATCATCGCATATGATATATGTATAGCCTTATTGCTTTCCGTCATCACATTGGCCGATGCAAGCCTTTATGAATTTTGGGAGTTCAAACTGGATTCAACCGTATTTTTCTATCTCAATGATCCGAAAAATGCATTCGCCAGTGTATCCGGTTGGTATATTTCGGTCAGAGTTATCGCCATCATACTGTTGGCAGCCATACTCTATTTTGTTCTGACTCTTCCTGCAAATAAAATAAAATTCCAACCTGTCGCCCATTCAAGAAAGATACCGGCATTATTGTTCATGCTGCTTGCAGGCGGCTGCCTGTTCGGCATCATACGTGGAGTGCGCATCTGGCCCAACACACCAGGAAGAGCTTTCTACTCAAAGACGGCATTTCATAATCATGCCGCCTTAAACCCGCTTTTCAATATAGCTTATACCTCAATGCAAACAGAGAAGTTTGATGAACAGTTTAAGTTCTTCTCTCAAGAGAAATGTGAACGGATATATGCACCGCTATTTCCACTTCAAGGAAAGACCAAGCATCTTTTAAAAACGACACGGCCAAATATCCTTGTCATCGTATTAGAAGGTTTCGGTGCCTGTTTTATTGAGGAATTGGGCGGGCTGAAGGAAGTTGGTCCCAATATCAGCAGAATTAGTAGGGAAAGTATAAACTTTGCCCACTGTTATTGTAGCAGTTTCCGTACGGACAGAGGAATCGTGGCAGCCCTCAGCGGATATTTGGGGCAGCCCACTACCAGCATCATGCGTTATTCACACAAAATACAATCGCTTCCCGGATTGCCCAAAACTTTGAAGAAGTACGGATATAAGACCGAAGTACTATATGCCAGCGACATGACATTCTTTAATATGTCCGACTATTTCATTGCAGCCGGACACGATAAGTTAATCAGCCAAGATGATTTTCCACGTTCAATGCGCACTGCCAAATGGGGAGTGCCTGACCACGAAGCTTTCAACCGGCTTTATCAAGACATACAACAAAAACAGCAGCAGCCGGAAGAACCATGGTACACCACATTCCTCACGATCAGCTCACATACGCCATTTGACGTGCCTTACCACAAGCTGAATGACGAGAAACTTAACGCATTTGCCTATACGGACAGTTGCCTCAATGATTTCATGGAACGGATAAAAAAGACTCCGGCATGGGATAACCTGCTGATCGTATGTACGGCAGACCACGGTTTCAACCATCGGGAAATAACATCACCGGATTTTCCACACATCCCGATGCTACTGACTGGCGGAGCTATCAAAGAGCCGTCACGTATAGATGTACTCATGAGCCAGACCGACTTACCGGCAACCATATTAGGCCAACTGGATATCCCTCATGAAGAATTTATATTCAGCCGAGATGTCCTCGCCGATACTTATACCTATCCTTTCGCATTCAATACGTTCAATAACGGGTTCAATTTCAGAGATTCGACCGGATGTACCGTATATGACAATGTAGCGAACAAGGCACTGACGGAACCTGATGAGCGCAGAGAGGAAACGGGAAAAGCTATTCTGCAAACCCTTTATAAAGACTTAAACCAAAGATAATGACAAGAAATAAAATCAACAACTCTTTTTTTCGCCAGACACCTTGGTGCGTGATTGGCAATTTAGCCTGCGTGTATATCTGCTATATGGTTTGCCGGCTTGCTTTTCTATTTGTAAACTGGGAACTGTATAAGGGAAATCTCACCTACCACTCACTTGGCGAAATACTTTACGGTGGATGGATATTCGATAACTCCGCCATATTCTATACCAACAGTCTCTACCTTTTACTGGTCTTACTACCGCTGCACTACAAAGAAAGAGGAGCTGTCAGGATAATCACCAAATGGTGGTTCCTGTTCAGCAACTCACTGTGCATCGTCATGAACTTGATGGATGCCGTTTATTTTTCTTATACTCAGCATCGTTCCACCGCCATTGTGTTCGATGAATTCAAGAACGAAAGCAACCTATTCACAATATTCGGCATAGAGGTGGTAAAGCATTGGTATCTGGTACTTCTTGCCATACTATTAATCGTATTCCTCGCAAAGCTATACTGTGATACCCGAAACATAGAAAAGAACAAGCCATTATGGAAGTACTATATACGCCAAAGCATATCGCTTTTGGTGCTCGTCCCTGTAGCGATTGCCTGTATGCGGGGTACTTTCTTCAACACTGCCACCCGTCCTATCAGCATAAGCAACGCACTCCAGTACGTGAATCGTCCGGTAGAAACGGGCATCGTGCTCAACACTCCGTTTGCCTTGCTGCGTACGTTCAACAAGAAGAATGTCCGGATTCCCCGCTATTTCACCAATCCTATGGAACTGGACAGTTTGTATTCGCCTGTTCATCAACCGGCAGATAGCACGAT
>CAKUYM010000018.1 GCA_934716785.1 uncultured Bacteroides sp.
ATTATGACCTACAACTGGTTGCCGAGCCGGGTGACTTTGAAGTAATGATCGGCACGAACAGCCGGGATGTGAAAACCGCGAAATTCACTTTAACCTCCAACGCCACCGGCTCTCTGACGGACGATGCACTGATGGACACCGTTCAGCGACGTACCTTCCTCTACTTTTGGGAAGGTGCAGAACCGAACAGCGGTCTTGCCCCCGAACGTTATCATGTAGACGGTGTATATCCACAGGATGATGCCAATGTAGTCACTTCCGGCGGCAGCGGTTTCGGTATCATGGCTATCCTTGCAGGTATTGACCGCGGATACGTCACCCGTGAAGAGGGACTGGCACGAATGGAGCGCATCGTCTCCTTCCTTGAGAAGGCTGACCGTTTTCACGGGGCTTATCCCCACTGGTGGTATGGCGACACAGGGAAAGTAAAACCTTTCGGACAGAAAGACAACGGCGGTGACCTGGTGGAAACCGCCTTCCTCATCCAAGGGCTGCTCGCCGTACATCAATATTATATAAACGGCAGCGAAAAAGAAAAGGCGCTTGCCCGACGCATCGACCGGATATGGCGCGATGTGGACTGGGATTGGTACCGGAAAGGCGGACAGAACGTTCTCTACTGGCACTGGAGCCCCACCTACGGATGGGATATGGACTTCCCCATACACGGCTACAACGAATGTATGATTATGTATATCCTTGCCGCTGCTTCACCGACGCATGGTGTGCCTGCCGCCGTCTATCATGACGGATGGGCGCAGAACGGAGCCATTGTCTCTCCTCACAAAGTAGAAGGAATCGAACTTCATCTTCGCTACCAAGGCACGGAAGCCGGACCACTTTTTTGGGCGCAATATTCCTTCCTCGGTCTCGACCCCGTCGGGCTAAAGGACGAATACTGCCCCGACTACTTCCACGAAATGCGGAATCTGACATTAGTGAACCGCGCCTACTGCATCCGCAATCCCCAACATTACAAGGGTTTCGGACCTGACTGCTGGGGACTGACCGCCAGTTATTCCGTAGACGGATATGCCGCCCATTCACCGAATGAGCAGGACGACAAAGGTGTCATCTCACCCACCGCCGCACTCTCCTCCATCGTCTATACACCGGAGTACTCCATGCAGGTGATGCGCCATCTCTACAATATGGGCGATAAAGTGTTCGGACCTTTCGGCTTCTATGACGCTTTCAGCGAAACGGACAACTGGTATCCGCAACGTTACCTCGCCATAGACCAGGGACCTATCGCCGTCATGATTGAGAATTATAGGACCGGCCTGTTGTGGAAACTCTTCATGAGCCACCCCGACGTGCAGGCAGGACTGGCGAAATTGGGGTTTATTCGCCCCCTCCACCAGTAGCGTTTTCACCGCCACCTTTCACATCATCATTATTGATGCTTCGGGCCGCTTTCTTCACACTGGCCTTCAGCTCACCAATCCGGTAGCTGATGCTGAATCCGATATGACGGCTGGGATACCTTCCATTGCTTTTAGACATGAAGTTGGTATCTTCCGTATGACTGCTATACGTTCTGTACTTCTCAAAAACGTTATTGCAATACAGATTCAGAGAAAGACGGTCTTCCTTTAGGAACGAACGGCTCACCCCAATACCGTAATATTGATAGCCCGACCCCTTTCCCTGCAAACTGATATAGGGGGTACTTCCGCCACCATTCAGGCTCAGACGGATTTTCAGAGGGAGTGTATGCTGGATGCCGCCATAGAAAGAACCGTTCCATCCATAATTATGCAACTTCTGCGCTTCGCTCTTCAAATCCCTGTAACTTCCACGCCCATTCATATAAATGCGCGTTTTGGAAGAAGCGTTCCAGTTCATGTAAAGAGACATTCCGGTGTCCCGGCTCTTGCCGATATTATTATAAGTGCTGTATAAGGCACCGTCCGGTGCAAGATGGTCGGGATTGTCATCAAAGATCTCCCCGTCCACGGCAGTTATCAAACGGCTCACTCTTTCTATCTCGCTGTTATTGAACGAATGGCGCAACGACACATTTATATTGAACTTGGCACTGAAATTACTGTATGCAATATCAAAAGCGTGGCTTTTCTCGCTCTTCAAGTCCGAATTCCCCTGAGTGATAAACATCGGATCCTGATTATCGAAATAAGGGTTCAAATACCAGATTCCCGGACGCCAGATACGCATATTATAGCCGGCACGCAGGTTCTGCGTCTTGCCTATTTTCATCCCCAAAGAGACAGACGGAATCAAGTCACTGTAATCCGTATGAAAGTTCTCTCCCGATCCAACGATATATTTCACTTGTTGTATAGTCTGCTCATAACGCACGCCCGGCTTGAAAGAAAAGCCCTTATGCTTCAAGGTATATCCCACGTAAGCCGACAGGATATGATTCAAATGGCGGTACTCACTGCTACGGCTTTCGTTATACACATAATCGCTGCTTCCGCCTGCCGCTTCATAAAGTCCGTTGTCACTACTGTTGCGACGGAAAATATACTTCGCTCCCGTTTCAATCGTATGCAGTTTTCCTAACGGAGTGGTGTAGTCTACCTGAAAAGTCTGCTCCATCGTGTTCGTCTTGCCATCCGAGTGGTAGTTCTTCAGTAGCAACCGTTCAACCAGTTCATCTTTCTGCCCGTCGGGATATATATCCAGATAAGTACTATAAGAATCACTTGTATCGGGCTGTGTATTTACCTTATAAGACAAGGTTATCATCCGGTCCTTGTTTTTTCGGGAAGTACGCTGATAATCCACATTTCCATTAATGGAAAACCAAGAACCCTTCCCGTGGTTATCCGTCCGGTAACTATAAGCGACAGCCTCATGGTCGGACTTATACATCACCGTATTCCCGTCACTGTTACTATTACTGCCGCTGCCATACATCCCGAAAGCCATAGTCAGAAGCCTCAACGTATCAATCTCATAACTCGCCTCCACATTGCCATACTGAAAGCGTCCTTTTGACTTGGAGCTACTTTGAGACTCAAGATACTTTTCATCTCTGATACCCGGCTCGTAGCTCTCCCGATAACTGTCCGAGTAACTACGAGGGCGATTATTATAATTGTAGTTGTAATTGGCAGATACGGTCAGTTTTCCTTGCTTCACCATTGCATAGCCGCCCGCTCCTACCCCGTTATTGCTGGCATTTCCCCGAAATGTAGCCGTATATCCCTCAAATCCGCCACCTACCGTGACAATATTCAGGATGCCGCCCACTCCCTCAGCATCATACTTGGCTCCCGGCGAAGTAATCACCTCGATATACTTGATGGTACTTGCCGGCATACTTTTCAGCACTTCCTTCGGATTGCTGCTCATCATATTGTTGGGCTTCCCGTTCACATGAATCTTGAAACTGCTACTACCATTCACCTGTACGTTGTCTTCTCCGTCCACCGTTACCAAAGGCACTTTCCGCAACATCTCCAATATGCTGTTAGACTTTGAGTCGGGGTCATCCTCGATGTTATATTCAATCTTGTCCACATCCACTTTTACCAAAGGTTTCTGCGCTACCACTTCCACTCCTTTCAGTTCATTGCTGGCTTCCGAAGAATACAATGTCCCCAAATCGACTGTCCTTACCGAAGTGTTCAGTGTGAATTCCTTCACCACTGTCGCTTTGCCCATTGAAGAGATACTGATAACATAGCGTCCCTCCGGAACACTCAGCTTCTCCTGAAACTTACCATTCGCCTCGGTCACCGCCATCTTCACCGCTTTATCCGGAGCGTCTTTCTTCGTAACTCTGATTGTAGCATACGGTTCACCTTCCCGCGTCAAAGAATCCAAAAGTACGCCTTTGATTGTAAAAGAAGAAACTGTGTTTTTTTGCGCCCATCCCGCAGCCAGTGTAGTAAACGCGAATAGCAATAGTAGCAATAGCCTGTGTTTCATAGTTATAATTATTTGTTTTAATTTGTTTATTAGACGCACACATATCTGAAACGGATACGAATGCAGCGGTAAAAGTAGATGGTTTTCCGTTAGTTACGAAATATCCGTAGTTAAGAAAGCAAAATAGACGGATAAAAGTTCTTACTGCGTCAACGCAAATGAGCAAAGCTGCATATCGTTTTATTTCAACGGCTTTGCATTATTCCTATAAAACTCACCCATATATGAGTGAATTTTTCGTATATTTGCACTGTAAAGAATACCAATTATAGTCATTAAAATAGAAGTATCATGTGCCAGACAAGTTTAATTTCAAGCAATATTGTAAGGCTAAGCACACGCTCTTACAGGCAAAGGCTGGAAGCTGTAACTCCCGGTGGTTACAGTGTATCCCGATTGGCTCGTCTGAACAAGGATTTGGACGACTTCTACGAACTTCTTTACGACCAGTGGCAAACGGTGACGGAAAAGGACTACAAGATTTTGGGTCCACAACTCAACATTATGCTGACAACACTCAAAGAGTTGCTGACCGCCTATAAAAAACACTCGAAAGAACCGGGCTTATACAAGGAAGTAGAGAAGTTAAATATGAACTATTCAGCTATCCACGAAGTCAATAGTGACATTGTAAACTTCAAGATTAAACTTCCTCAGGATACAGAGGTTAAAAAGTTAATAGACCGGGCTTCAAAAGTCGCAAAACAGACCGCTCTATGATTCTGTTCAAGACGATTTCTGCATTCCGCAGACGTTTGAATGAACTTTTGAAGATTCGTCGTCATGTCTATGCCGGTGTTTCCTCTGAGTTGAATAAAGAATTTGCAGCCAAGTCCATCGAGCAAATCCGACAGAACAATGACATGATTCTGATTGAAGGAGATTTGGTGATCATTAAATTGCGCCTGCCCGACAAGAAGCAACATTTATCAAGAAAAGATGGATTCCGCTTGGTTTATTTAGTCTCAAAGGTAGATGATTTGGTTGTATTCTTGGATATTTATCCCAAGAACGGTCCGTCACAGCAGTTGGATATAAACGATGCTGAAGTCAAACTGCTCATAGGAGCATTTATAGAGGAAGGCGAAGCTGGAGAGTTAGAGGATTATTCTATCGGATAATCGAGAGAAGATGAATATGGTTGGGCAGTAGTCTGAAAAAGTCAGTATAATATTATCCAACTACCGTCAGTTGAATAGCCGACGGTAGTTGGATAATCACAAAAACAGTATCAACAGCAGCAAATGCCTATTGCCACTTTGACTTATCCAGTTTCTTGTTCTGTGCGTCTAAAGTCGGGAAGAAGGTAAAGCCCGTGGTCTTCTCCAATTCTTCTACGGAGATAGCATAGTTCATATAATCATCGCCTGCCAACTCTGCCTTATTGTCTATTTTAAAGGCAATCGTATAAAACATGCCTGATGAGGAGAACTTGCGGGCCAATGCTTTGAAATAATATTCAGGAACAGCTATACGTCCACCACTCTTTCCGTTCGTGTACTTGATATTATCCTTGTCCACCATGGCACCTGTCACAACAAAGAGCGTATCTACCCCACTCATCCACTTGCGCACTTTAATCTCCAGATACTGCCATATTTTTTGGTTCACGCTATTTATCTGTGGAGTCATATTGGTAGAATAAAAAGTGGTTATATTCACATCATTGTCACGCACCCTATCTGCGCTTGGCAACTGATGTCCACGGTCATATTTCGAGGATTCCGCCAGATTACTGCTACCATTTTCTTTCCAGAAACAAAATTGCAAATCGGAAGATATTTCCGGATCAAATCCCCAGTCATTCGTACGGTTGCCCGTGCCTGTAGTATAATATGAGCATAAGGGATATGCCACCCAATATGCCATCTTTAAGTCGGAGTCATAAAGCAGCGAATAGTTGCGGACTTTCTTGTCGTTCGGCATATAATGTTTGATGTAATGAATGTTGTTTTTCGTCAACATACTCTCCGGTATCACCGGAGTTTCTCGCCACCTTGCATATTTAGCTTCTTCCAGTTCAACTTGCGAACCACCGTTTGTTACATTTACCGAGAAGATGTGCCTTACTTCCTTCTTGAGGGAAGTTATAGAAGAGGGCAATGGTATGTCTTTAACGTTCCCGTTTAATGTCAAGGTAAGTTTTATGCCGTCAACAGTGCTCACCGGCAATAAGATTGCTTCTGCCGTATTTCCTACACGATGCATGTTCACTGTTGCCGTTCCCGAAGTTTTATCAATGGTCAATGAGCCGTCCGCAAGATTAAAATCAGCTTTTGTTTTCACTCCGGAGATAGAGACAGCCAAGTTTGTGAGCTCCGTATTATCAGAGCTGTTTAGATTAAGCACCAGTTGAGAAAGCTGATGATAGAACTGTAAGTTGCCCGTCACGGAAGTCTGCGTGCGGTCTTTCAGATTATCCGCATAAAGCAGGTCTATCTCTTCCGGCTTGCCCTGCTCGGTGACATCCACCTTATAGATGTAATTATCCAATGCCGGCTGATATGGATAATATGCAATAAAGTCGACTGCACTCCCATCCGACGGATATCCCAACGTTGTCTCGGTTGCCAAGAAGTTGCCGTCACCGGACGTTGTGATGTAAGAGATATTCTCCCCTCCACCTACAATCGCCCCTCTTCCTAAAGTTTTCCCACTTTGTTTCATGAAAACTCCAACCTGAGCGTTGGCAGTCCATGAATTTCCTGTAATCGCAGTGAAAGCATCCCCTTCTACGACAGAGGTAAACTGCACTACTGTCTGTTTCTCTTCTTGCTGAGTAGTTTTATCACAAGCTACCAATACAAACAGCAAGCATACACTCCACAAAAAATTCTTCTTAATCATTTGCGTAATTTAAATCGTCTATGTTTTCGTTTAAAATATTTAGAATAATATCTGAGTTTTCTTTAAAGATAAAAGAACAGTAATAAAACAAGGTTACAACCAATCACGACACCAAATCCTTTCAAGATCCAAGGGCGAAGCCGGCTCCCCTTGCCGACAAAAAACAGCGCATAGAACATGTTCACCAAGATATTGCTGATAATAGCCTGCATACAACATGCCGTAACGACCAAGGCTGCAATGTTGCCCGTATTTTGCAACAGGTTTAATATAAAAGGAGTGATATCGCTAAGTCCGGACACAAAAGAAAGGAGATTCAGCCCGCCCGTACCGGCATAAACCAATGTATAATGGGTAAGAACCGTAAAGACTACAAAAAGGACAGCAAAGATTAACGCCACTTTAAATTCCAGCGGGTTACTGCTGTCACCATCGTCTTCCTGAGATGGCTGTCCTTCCGAACGCTTCTGCCGGGAATGGATAAACCAGCCGACAACGGCTGCCACTATGGACATGATCAACAAGTAGGGATAGATAGAAAGGAAAATCTCTCTGCTGAAAATGAATATCAGTATCATAAAGCGCAGAAACATCATACTGATGGCAAGCAGCATGGCAGCCACATATTCGGTGGTCTCCTGTTCCGAAGCTTTCCGGCTCTTGCGGGCAAGCACCGAGATGGTGGCGGTACTGCTGTATAGCCCGCCAATAATACCTGACACCAAGGTGCCGGATTCATGGAACACATACCGTTTCAGGAGATAAGAAAGGTAAGAGATGCCGGAAACAACTACCGTGGCCAGCCAAATGGAATAAGGAGTCAGGTTGATGTCGGGAATCAGGTTCTTATCCGGAAGCATTGGCAATATGATACCGCTGATGGCAAGGAACTTTGCCAACGTTATCATCTCGTCATTCTTCATCCGTTGGGCAAATTCGGTAAAGGTGTGTTTCAGTTCCGTCAGCAAGAGCACCGCCACTATCACCGTGACATAGAACCAAGAGGGCTGTGTGGCTACGATAGGAGCCATGCAATAAGTAATCAGTGCTATAATGATGGTCGTTACGCCGAATACATGGAACTGGGATTGCTTTACGTAATAGTTCAATCCGAGCAACATTCCCAATATCGCACCGCCACCCATAAACAGACGCAGGCCGGTGGGGTCCAGTATATAGAGCAGGTAACCCAAGATGCCGATGAAGGTAAATGTACGGTCGGTTCCGAACATTGTGGTTTCCCCCTCGCGCTTCAAACTGATCCGACGCTGCGAAAGGCCGATCAGCAAAGAAAACAAAGTCACCAGAATAAATGTGGCCAATTCGCGCGGCACATAATTGTATAACTGTTCCATATCCATACATCGTTCTTTTTTAGATAAGAACAAATATACGGTTTATTTGTTAACATTCACCACATCTTATACGGATTTTTCATTAGCTGGGAGTTATAATAGCGTATATCTCCCGTCACCTCCTCACCGATAAAACCGGGTTTCACAAAAGCCTCATCTTCGGAGTCCAGCTCTACTTCCGCTACGACAAGCCCACCGTTGTCGCCATAAAACTCATCTACTTCGAATATATGCTTGCCGCTACGTACCAGATAACGGGTTTTGTCAATGATGCCCGGTTCGCAAAGTTTCATCAGTTCTTCCGCTTCAGATAAAGGAAGTTCCTTTTCCCACTCATAGCGACTGGTACCGGAAGCATTGGAAGCCCCTTTGATAGTCAGATACCCTTTATTATCGCGAATACGCACCCGGACAGTCCTCCCGCGAGCACTGCTGATATAACCTTGTACTATGCGGCTGTGCGCAAATGCGAGAGACTTGAATTCTCCGGTAACCAAAAATTTACGTTCTATTTCTTGTGCCATGCTGCAAAAATAGTTGAATAAGTTGAAAACCGAATCAAAATCTCGTCATGAATTCTATCACGATTTTATCTCGTTCAGATTCTTTGGGGATGCCGGACTTTCCATAGAAATACTTCTCGAAGTTCAGCCGCAGATCGGCAATAAAGGCTTTGGACAAGCTCAGGGTGATTCCACCCGTCACCCGACGCCGGGAATAATCATTGATTATCAACGCATTGGTTGCCGCATCTTTTTTGCCGTCACTATGATCGGTCATCATGTCATAGCGGGCAAGGAAAGAAATCTTGTTGAATGCCTTTTTCAACGGCAAATCGTAGTTAACGAAACTGTTCACTGCATGCACATCCTTGAACGCTTCGTGTCCATACATCTTATATAGGTATTCCGCTTCGATATGAAAACGGTTGTTCTGATAATAAATACCGGCGTCATACATATTGATTCGCACATCCTCCGGTTTTATCAGTTGGGTGCTGAGAGTGATATTCCAGTTTTTATCAGGCAAGAACTGCGCTTTCACCGAATAATTCAATGTCTTATGCCACACCTTTTGATTGGTCAGTCCGGAGCCGTTGAATAATCCGCCTTCAAGGATAAAAGGAAAAGCACCTTTATTTGCATAGGCAGTAGTAAAACCGACATCGCGCACATTGCCGACCTGCTTGGCTATAAACGAACGGTTGGCAAAATATTGCTGATGAGGGGAACGGTGGGCGTCTATCGTGAAAGGTACACGCATCTGTCCGATAGTGAAGTTCAAGTTCTTCACCGGGAAGACACGCGCATACGCATCGAGCATCTTGATAGAGCCTTCGTCGGAAAGGTCGATCTCCGCTTTATAAGCCACCAAAGGGTGAACGTTTCCCGAAACGCTGAAACGCGCATTGCGTACTTCAAAACGACTTTCCTGCGTTTCCGTCTGGAATTCGTATTTCCCGCGGATCGTTCCGTGAATTTCGGGAAGATAATCCTTCAATTCCATCGTTTCTTTATCCAATTTCTTGCCATCCCCGGCATCTTCTTTAGCCTGTCCGAAGGCTGCTGTCGCCAATAAAAACGTAACGACTGTTGTTGTGATTCTATTCATTTCAGTTGTTTGCCACTTAATTCATGGCAAAAGTACAACTGCCAAGATACACAAAAATGACAATTCAAATACAGATGGATTACAAAAAAGTTACATTCATGTTACATGAATGACAAATACGTTACCAAACAAAATTCACCACAGATTATATGCCTTACCGGAGCGACAATTGAACCGCAATTGTTCAGCCTTCCGGCACTCTTATATAATCTGTAGTGAACCAATCAGCCGAAAAAGGAGAATGCTATCAGCATAATCAGCGCCAAAATAATCAATGAGACAAATACTATTTTGACAACCTTCTGAGCTTGTGCTTCCTCTTTCTTGCTTATCGCTGCTTTTTTCTTGCCTTTACCCATAATTGTTAGCTTTAAAGTTCAACGCTAACAAAGTAAGAACAAATCTTTTAACTTTCCAAAAATAAAACTCGTTAATTTTGCATTTTATGACTCCTGCGAAGAGAATTCCATCAGATAGGCTTTGATGAAACCGTCTATCTTACCGTCCATCACCCCATTTACATCCGAAGTCTGATAGTTGGTGCGATGGTCTTTCACACGACGGTCGTCAAACACATAACTCCGTATCTGCGAACCCCATTCGATCTTCTTTTTGCCGGCTTCCACCTTTGCCTGTTCGGCCATGCGGTGCTGCAACTCCTTATCATATAAGATAGAGCGCAACTGGCGCATTGCATTCTCACGGTTCTTCGGTTGGTCGCGGGTTTCCGTATTCTCGATCAGGATCTCTTCTTCCGCACCGGTATAAGGATCTTTGTACTGATAACGCAAACGAACGCCGGACTCAACCTTGTTCACATTCTGTCCGCCGGCACCGCCACTTCGGAAAGTATCCCAAGAGATACGTGCAGGCTCAATGTTGACCTCGATACTGTCGTCCACCAACGGAGTGACGAATACAGAAGCAAAAGAAGTCATACGCTTGCCTTGCGCATTGTATGGAGAGACACGCACCAGACGATGTACCCCGTTTTCTCCTTTCAGATAACCGTAGGCGAAATCCCCCTCGATATTGATCGTACAAGTTTTGATTCCCGCTTCATCCCCTTCCTGAAGGTTGGCAATGGTTGCCTTATAACCATTCGTCTCGGCATAGCGCAGATACATACGCATCAGCATGGAAGCCCAGTCCTGGCTTTCCGTACCACCGGCCCCCGAATTGATTTTCAACACACAGTCCATCTGGTCGGCTTCATCACGAAGCATATTCTTGAGTTCGAGCGCCTCCACCGCTTCGTATGCTTTTGCATAAGCAGTGTCTACATCTTCCTCAGTCACCAGTTCTTCCTTATAAAAATCAAACGCCAACTCGAGTTCGTCTGTCAGCGTCTTGACTTCATTATAGCCGTCAATCCACTTCTGCAGGTCTTTCACTAACTTCATCTGAGCTTCGGCTTTCTTCTGGTCATCCCAGAATCCCGGAGCCTGCGTCCTTAATTGTTCTTCTTCGACTTGAATTTTCTTCCCGTCGACGTCAAAGATACCTCCTCAGCGCATCCGTGCGCTCTTTCACGTCTTTAAGTTGTTCGATAGTAATCATTGATTCTGAATTTTATTATTTACAAATTTCTGATTTCGCACACAAAGATAATGCAGGTCCATGCAAAGACAATGCCTGCCTATGCATTTTCTTCATACATCTTCTCAATTATATCCTTATAATTTTTAGCAACAACCGACCGTTTTAGCTTCAACGTATTGGTTAGCTCGCCACGCTCCATGCTGAACGGTTCGGGCAGCAAAGTGAAACGCTTGATCTGTTCATAATGCGCAAATTGTTGTTGCAAGGTATCTATCCGTGCACGGAACAAACCGACAATCTTAGGATGCTGCAACAGTTCTGCCATATCCGTATAGTTGATACCTTTCTCCTTTGCATACTCTTTCACATATCCGTATACAGGAACAATCAGAGCCGAGACAAACTTACGCTGATCGGCAATAATGGCAATCTGATCTATATACCGGTCGATGACCAGTTTTGTTTCCAAAGCCTGGGGAGCAATGTACTTGCCGTTAGATGTCTTGAACAAGTCCTTGATACGTTCCGTGAGGAAGAGCTGCCCATTCTTGAAGTATCCCGCATCACCCGTATGGAACCATCCCTCAGAGTCGATGGCAGCAGCCGTAGCCTCCGCTTTCTTATAATATCCTTTCGTGATGGACTTGCCCCGAAGCAGGATTTCATTATCTTCGCCTATCTTCACATCAATTCCGGGCAATACAACGCCCACCGAACCGATGTCATAGCCAACCGGCAATGTGCAGGATACAGTGGCCGTAGATTCCGTCAGCCCGTAGCCGACTATCATATTGATACCTACCGAATGCACAAATTCATTGATTTCATCGGGCACGGCAGCACCGGCAGTCGGGAAGAAGTTACCATTCTCTATACCGATAGTCTTCTTCAGCAAAGAATAGATGGTTTTCTCGTAGAATTTATATTTCAGTTGGTTCATCACCGGCGGAGTCTTGCCTTTGCGCAAATATTCCAGATTATGGATTCGGCCTACGCGAATGGCATCCAGCATCAACGCTTTCTTCATCCCCGTCGTTTCATTAATCTTCTCCTGCACACCGGCATATACCTTTTCCCAAAAACGGGGGACGCTGCACATCAGTGTCGGACGAATTTCTTTAATGGTGGTCTGGATATCCGCCGGGCGGAGATTGATGCAAATCTGTACCCCTTTGTGGATACAGAGATAGCACCATGCTTTCTCAAACACATGCGTCAGCGGAAGGAAGTTCATGGATACATCCTTATCCGACATTGTTGTCAGGCGTTCATCATGCGTACGGAACTGCTCCAGATAACAAGAATGATGAAGCATTACTCCCTTCGGCTCGCCCGTAGTTCCGGATGTGTAGAGAATATTCGCCAGATCATCATAAGAAGCCCGGCTCGTACGCTCTTCCACCACGTCATTATGCGGAAGCCCCTCTCCCATCGCCATAAATTCATCAAAATAGATAGACGACACATCACGAGGGTCTTTCACCACCGAGCGGTCAAAGATAATCAGTTGTTGCAGGGAAGAGCAGAAACCAAAGACGCTGAAAGCTGCATCATACTGAAATTGCTCACCTACAAAAAGATAACGTATCTGTGCATCGTTGATGATGTATTGAGCTTGCGCCGGAGAGCTGGTTGCATAGAATGGAATGGTCACAGCCCGATTGGCGAATGCGCCGAAGTCTACATAAAACCATTCGGGTTTGTTCTGCGAAAAGATTCCGATATTCTCTTGTTCTTCCACTCCTAATGCCACAAGTGCGTTGGCAGCCTGTCTCACTGTTCCGGAGAACTGGTTCCAAGTGATCGGAATCCATTGTGCTGTCTCATAGTCACGGTATCTCAGAGCCACCTTGTCGCCATACTTTTCAGCCTGGCGATGGACTAAGACAGATAAATGATGATAAGTCATACTCTTTGTATTAATAAATATGACACAAAGGTATTGGTTTTATTCCACTTAGGCAATATTAATCAAAGAGTTTTATAATGGAACGCCACTTTCCCATGAACTTCTGCTATTTGTATAAGCATACATTATCTTAATATTAAAGAATAAATGGACATCGTGATTGATAAATGTCGTACAAGCCTCCGAAACCTGAAAAAAAATTTCCTATATTTGCTGACAACAATATAAAAACAGGAAAGGAATAATCTGTATACCATAAATTTAGTGAGCTATGAATAAATTAAACCTACTGAAAAGAGTAACGGTGCTGGGCATGTTTCTATTGCTTGCCGATATAGCCGTAAATGCCAAAACGGTTCATCCCAAACCATTTGTGATACCCGAGTTGAAAGAATGGAGCAGTGGTGAAGGCTACATATCCCTTCATGACCAAAGCCGTATTGTAGTACCTCGCAATATGCCCGAAGCAGCACGCATAGCCCATCTGTTTGCAGATGATTGCCAGACTATGTTCGGAATAAAACTGGAAGTGGCAGAAGGCAAACCGGCCAAGGGAGACATCGCATTTTCTTTCAAAGCCGATAAGATATTGGGCAAGGAAGGATATGAGATCCGGATATCGGACAAGGGAGTTGCGGTCACAGCCCCATACACTGACGGCCTCTACTGGAGCACGCGCACCTTGTTGCAGATAGCCGAACAGAGTGAAACCCATCGGCTGCCTTTAGGAACAATCCGCGATTATCCCGATTATGCGATGCGGGGATTCATGATAGATTGCGCTCGTAAGTTCATCCCGCTCCATTACTTGCAGGATTTGGTAAAAATCATGGCATATTATAAGATGAATACCTTGCAGATACATCTGAACGACAACGGTTTCAAACAATTCTTTGAAAATGATTGGGACAAGACATATGCCGCTTTCCGCTTGGAATGTGATACCTACCCCGGATTGACGGCACGTGACGGTTCATACACAAAAAAAGAGTTTATAGCCTTACAGAAACAAGGTGAATCGCAATTTGTTGAAATTATCCCCGAAATAGATGTCCCGGCACATACGCTCGCCTTCAGCCATTACATGCCGGAGATAGGGAGCAAGGAGTATGGAATGGACCATCTGGATCTTTTCAATCCGCAGACATATTCTTTCCTCGATGGACTGTTCAAGGAATATTTGGAAGGTGACGAACCTGTATTCTGCGGAAAGCGTGTACATATCGGTACGGACGAATATTCCAATAAGGACAAGGCAGTAGTGGAGAAATTCCGTGAGTTTACAGACCGCTATATCCGGTTGGTAGAATCGTATGGCAAACAAGCTTGCATATGGGGAGCTTTGACACATGCCAAGGGAGACACACCGGTGAAATCGGAAAACGTCATCATGAATGCTTGGTATAACGGCTATGCAGATCCCGAAGCAATGGTGAAAGACGGATACAAATTGATTAGTATCCCCGACGGTTTTGTATATATCGTGCCTGCCGCCGGCTATTACAATGATTATCTAAATGAACCTTTCCTATATAAATCATGGACCCCGGCGCATGTCGGAAAAACTGTTTTCGCAGAGAAAGATCCGGCAATCTTAGGCGGAATGTTTGCCGTATGGAACGACCACGTCGGCAACGGCATTTCTACCAAAGACATTCATCACCGCATATTCCCAGCCTTGCAGACATTGTCCGTGAAAATGTGGGCAGGAGCCCGGACAGCACTGCCATACGAAGAATACAACACCCGAAGAGCCACGTTGAGCGAAGCCCCCGGAGTGAATCAACTGGGCAGAATCGGTTCGAGACCGGAAGTCGTGTACCAAGCCAAACAGGTAAAGCCGCAAATGACATTGCCATACGCTGAAATCGGATATGATTATACGGTATCTTTTGATATTGAAGGCAGGAAGGAGTTGTCCGGCACCGAATTATTCCGTTCACGTGATGCCGTGTTCTATTTAAACGACCCTATCAAGGGGATGTTCGCCTTTGCCCGTGACGGATATCTGAATACATTCCGATTCGCCATTCGCGAAGGAGAAAAGGCACATATCCGGATAACGGGCAACAACCGTTCGACAACCTTGACCGTAAACGGGAAAGTGGTCGATAGGCTTGATATTCAGCCCCGCTACTTTGATCAGACGGGAAAGAGTAAAATCAATTATGTATCCACATTGGTCTTCCCGCTCGAAAAAGCCGGCAATTTCAACAGTAAAATCAGTAACCTGAAAGTATACAATTACTGTACAGATACCATGTGACAACGAAAAATGTTTCATGAATACGCATAGAATAATTATCTTTGCAAGCGTCTCCAACAATATTGGAAGCATAAAAAGAAAAAACAGACTCTAAAAGATTGGCGTTATGAAATATGATACTCAAGATATGGCAGCCGAAGCCGTTAGCCTGCTCAAGTCATTGATTAGCATTCCCTCCATCAGCCGGGAAGAGACCCAAGCTGCGGACTTCCTGCAAAACTATATCGAGATGGCGGGGATGCAGACCGGACGAAAGGGAAACAATGTATGGTGCTTCAGTCCGATGTTCGACCTCAAGAGACCGACCATCCTGCTCAACTCTCATATAGATACGGTAAAACCTGTGAACGGATGGCGTAAAGATCCGTTCACTCCGCGGGAAGAAAACGGCAAGCTATATGGCTTGGGAAGCAACGATGCCGGTGCCAGTGTCGTTTCTCTATTACAGGTGTTCATGCAACTATGTCGTACTTCGCAGAAGTATAACCTGATTTATCTCGCTTCCTGCGAAGAGGAAGTTTCGGGCAAAGATGGAATTGAAAGTGTATTGCCGGGACTTCCCCCCATTTCATTCGCCATCGTAGGCGAGCCTACGGAGATGCAGCCCGCCATTGCCGAGAAAGGATTAATGGTTTTGGATGTGACCGCAACGGGAAAAGCCGGACATGCGGCACGCAATGAGGGAGACAATGCCATATATAAGGTATTGGACGATATCGCTTGGTTCCGTGATTATCATTTTAAGAAAGAGTCGCCACTGTTGGGAGCTGTGAAGATGAGTGTCACTGTCATCAATGCCGGGACTCAGCACAATGTCATCCCCGACAAGTGCACTTTCGTTGTTGACATACGTAGCAATGAACTTTACTCCAACGAGGAATTATTTGCCGAAATCAAGAAACACATTTCTTGCGATGCCCAAGCTCGCTCATTCCGGCTCAATTCTTCGCGGATTGATGAAAAACATCCGTTCGTACAGAAAGCAATAAAGATGGGACATGTTCCTTTCGGTTCCCCTACCCTGTCCGACCAGGCATTAATGTCATTTCCATCGGTAAAAATAGGACCGGGACGTTCATCACGCTCACATACGGCAGAGGAATATATTGTGTTAAAGGAGATAGAAGAAGCTGTCGGGCTGTATTTAGAGTTATTGGACGGGCTTCTGATTTAAGAATAAACATTGGTGAATTGATAGTTGTTGCTCTACTAATAATTAACAATTTCCAACTGTCAATTCACCAATGCAATAAAAACAAAGCAACGATTATTCAAACAGCTTCGATAAAGCCTCATCCAACTTCTCGCCCCTTAAGTCACTATCAATAACAATTCCTGTAGAGTCCACAAGAAAAGTTTTAGGTATAGCATAGATACCATATATATCAGCAGCATCCACATCCAGCAATTGTATCCAATTCATTCCAAGTTCTTCAATAGCAGCTCTCCAAGGTTTCAGTTTCCGGTCTATAGATATGCTAATCACCTCAAATCCCTTAGAAGCATATTTTTCATAAGCCGCTTTCACATTAGGCATCTCATGCCGACACGGACCGCACCATGAAGCCCAAAAGTCAATCAATACATATTTTCCTTTACCAACATAATCAGACAAAAGCGTTATACTACCGGCATCATCTTTCACCTTAGCATCCGGAAAACGTTCGCCAATCTTTATCTTGGCATCCATTTCTTTCCGTTTTTTCTCTTCTTCACGCTGTTCCGGAGTCATTCTATTTTCAACTTCCGCCTTCATGCGCAACTCTGCCTGCTTTTTCTTTTCCACAATATTTTTCACCAAATCGTTTTGCGAAAATATAGGCGAAGCTTCTTCCATCAGAGCCTTCATATCATCAAAAGACATCACCATACCTCCAATTGTAAAAAGGTATACCCCCACTATACTATTCTTATAATCCTTTATACAATGCGATATAGAATCTATTTGCGAGAAAAAGATCTTATCAATTCTATCATGCTTTGCTTTAAATGCGGTATCATTCCACATCTTATCTATAAATACTCCCGGCTCAACACCAAGAACAAGATCATAAATTGCCTTTGTTGTCTGGTTCAGATTATCCATTATAGCCTGCATATAATTTAAGGCTACATTCAATGAATCATTCAAAGGTGTTCCCCCTCTCTCTTTCGCAGCTATATTCACTGAGATTTTCCCCCTTTCAAGGATTATCGGGTAAGTTTCTCCATCCCGATCCTTGATGATTGCAATATCCGGCATCTGATGTACACCGGAAAAAGAGAATTTTCCTTTTTTCACTTTCGCACTGTCGAGAATGACTTCTTTAGCTTCCTCTCCATCACCCATCAGACACAAATACAACAATTGATTATTCAATTCCTCATTAGCAATGCCTTTAATAGAGAACCTTCCCTGAGCCGAGGACAATACAGCAATAGCACAAAGAGCACATAAAATCATAATTTGCTTTTTCATAAAATTTTTTATTTAGTCAACATCATTCATATTATAATTAAGGATAGATGAACTTCTGTCGCCCATCACTATCCACATAAAATGGGAGTTCTTCTTTTCCTCCCGTCAAGTTTCTGAGCCATAAAAGTGAACCGGACGGAACACTGACTGCAATATAATTATATTTAGCCCGTTCACTCAGGATTTTCTTCCATTCACCATTATCCCAACAGAACAATTCATATTGATTACCAGTTATAATACCATTGTCAGCATTCAATGGCATCATCCGTATCTTTGTAACAAATTGAGGTTTCTCCAACATAAAACGTATAGTCGGGTAAGGCTCCGGAGATGTTTGCGGATTACCGTCGTATTCAGCTTTCCATTTAATCCGTTCCAAAGGTTCATCCATTAGTCGGACTTCAGTTTTATTTCCAGATAAAGTATCCCCAGATGAGAGTATCGGCAAAGGAGATGACGCAATGACATTCTCATATCCATATCGAATGTCAGTTATAAATTCCAGTTCCGACAGGGTGGCATGAGGATATTCATCCGTTGTCTTTATCTGATAATATTGATAAGGTCCTTTATTCATGTCAAGTTTTATATCCTGAAAATAAGGTTGTAGTGTATCCGCTATTATCCCGACAGTATCACAGGGCTGAAAACCGGGGTCATTACTCGCCTGAATTACCGTTCCAATCAATTTTACCACCTTATCCACCAACCCTTGCTTCACAGGGAACTTACGAAGCAATGTCACATCATCAACCTTTCCTTCTATATGAGACTTAATTATCTCCCCACCTTTATCCAAATAGAAAGGTTCTCCAAAAGAGAATGACTTACCAAATGGTGAATAGTAAACAGGGAAATAGTATCTATCCGGAATTACAGACGAGAAAGTGACATTCTGTTTCGTACGATTTATTTTCCCCCAAGTTACAGGAATGATGCCAGAAGGCACCCCACTATTAAAAGTAGCAAGATATGCCAAATTATTATTCCCGTTTTCCCGATAAGGAAGAATCAAAGGGATGGTCTTCAACAAATGCGAAGTAACATCTTTCAGAAACGGAGAATCAAAAATGTCCGGGATATATTCACCGTTATTCTCCATAAAGAAAGGCGTATCCTTTTGCTCAGAAAACATAAAACGATACACATTCAACATTTCTTCAGGCTTCAAAAAGCTACCATCAATGGTGGGTAACGAAGATTCAGGATTAAACATCAGCCAATCCTTGTTTTTATCCAATACAACAGCGTAATAATGCCTTCCCTGGAATTTCTTATAAGATGAATTAAACTCCACGGCAGCAGGTATGCCACATGCCCTCAATATAGACACACCATAGTTTGCAATCGGAATACAATCATGAAAGCCATGAAAGAATAGTTCCTGATAACCAACTTCTTCTTTATAAGGATAAGGCGGAAAGAACTCGCGCGTTCGTCCTATTACATAGTTATATTTCTGAGCCACTTCCCGCAAGGAGTCCTTATTGACAGCCGACAGGTATTTATTCATAAACGCGGCATAACCATCCGAGAAATCAATCAATGAAAAATCAGGGATACTTCGATAAGAGAGCACATATTCGTAAAAATCTTCGGCAGACAGCCGTTGCAAACCAGTTATTTGTCTTTTCAATTCAAATACATGATCGATATGACTTATTAGTTGCGCGGCCTTCACCCAATGAAGATCATAACCATCTTTCCAGAGAATCCGGACAGGTTGTTCCGCAACTCTTTCACCCTGTTTCTCCCGAAAGCCAACTCGAACCTCATTTATCATTTTCCGCGCTTTTTCAGTATATAAACTATCAGCAGCCAAAGAAACCGAGCAGAAAAGAAGAGAGTCCGCGACTCCCGTCAGTGAATCCAACAACGGATGTTGCCGCGGATTCCTTACGGAATAATACGAATGATGATGCCGCATATTCGCAATTAAAAACTTTGCGGCTTTCAATTTTTGAGGTTCATGCTTATAATGCTTCAATACCGTTTCCAAGTCAGTTCTGTTCGCCCCGAAAATTGACAAGACAGTATCAACACGTTTGTCTACTTCACTCGCACAGCCTGACAACAGAAACAGAAAAAAAGTAATAACAAGGCTATTCTTTATCATATTCAATACTATTTATAATATGAATCTTCAATCATTCAAAATTCTCTTCTGTCAACAATCTCGTTTGTTCTCTTTTCATTTCTCTCTTCATCATCCGGATAGTTGAGGTCTTAATTTTCATTGGTTTATCTATAATTGACTTGGCAACATCAAGCATACGCTCCCGGTTGCCCATATCCTTATATAAATAGAACAACTTATGAAGAGGCAGGAAACGGGAAGGACACATCATAGATGCATTAGCATAATACTTCTCTGCCAACTCATGCTTATCCAACTCCTGATAGTTTTCACCTATCATAAGTTCCAAATCATAATCCGCCCAATATTTACGGCATTTCAACGCCACTTTCAGACTCTCGTCATATTGCTTATTCTCCAAAAGTATAGCTGCATAATTATAAAGGAAGTACGGATTATTTTCAAATTTCCCCTCTAACTCAGCATATACCGGAAGAGTTTTTCCGGACACTCCATAAAGTGCAAGACCTGATACCTTTCCCCATTCCTTTTCTGCCATTACACGCTCTACCAATTTGTAAATACCTCCAAATGAACAGAAAAGAATAAAGATACATATGACATTCTTTATCATCGAACAAGCAAGAATCTCTGTAATATACTCCTTTGTAAAGATAACGATACACAAAAGTGTGACAATCCACGTAAAAGGATATGTGAACGGATAGGAGAAGAATGAAAATACACCTATTGATATAAGGGAATAAAGAGCTATCCGTTTCTCCAGACAAGGGTGTGTTTTATAACAGTACATTAACAATGTTATCACTGCAAATATCATTAACAAGCCGACAAATCCAAAATTCAGGAGAACTCCCACATATTCATTAAAAGGATGTTTTACATTATCAGCTAACATAGAATAATGGTTCTCTCCGTGTTGTCGGAAATAATCTGCCTGATAATCCATATAACGAGCTTCAAAGCTACCTACCCCGTGACCAAACCACGGTGCATCTTTTATCATATCTGCGCTACATCGCCAAATAAGTAACCTACCGTCAGCAGAGTCTTTTTTCATCCAGTAACATCCCAACAGTAATAAAGCGAAACATACTAAAGAAAGACATTTCATCCATCTTTTATGAAAGAACTTTATATTCAAAAGAATAAAACAGATAAAGGCAATGCTCATAACACCCGCTCTTGATTGCGACAAAAACACAGCTATTGCAATTACGAATCCTGCCACCCATCCTACATACCTGATATATTTATTCTTGTCCGACAATAAGAATCCTGCAAAAGGAAAGCCTGCACAGAGACATGCCGCAAAGCCCGCAGGATTGTCGAAACTCCCTGTAACCTCAAAAGTAGTGGACACCTGAAAGAAGCCAAGAAACTGAACTATTCCGAGCATTGCCTGCAAAAAGCAAGAAATAACAATGATAAAACCATACACAGCTCCTCTCAGATCCTCATGTTTATTCTGTCTGCAAAATAGTATATACACAGATTCATATATCAATATTACTAATAATAGAAACGCTGCAAAACACCATTTAGGAACAATATACGAATCCGTAAATTGTCGTGAATAGGCAAAAAGACTACCCAAGCACAATACTGCAAACAAACTATGAGACATTTTAATTATCTATATATGATATGCTAATAATCAGTTTTATGTTCTCCGCTCAATCTTTCCAATGTTCTCAATAGTCATCAAGTGTTACCTTCAAACGTTACATTCTCAATATACTCCTTATTACATAGGGCTGACTAAAAAGATTGAAAAGATGATTTTTACCTTTCTACTGATAGTTGGAGGGGAAAGCAACAAACAATTCTTTCTTTTTAGTTAGCTCCATTATGATGTAATAGTTCGACAACTATTGCTTATTTGCAGTGGAAACCTAATCGCTATTCTTCCTAATCATATGTAATACATTTAATAGGATTACAAAAAAAACGACTATGCTTGGAATATAATTTTTCAAACACCTACTTTGTTTAGGCATTTTACTTATCGTATAAAAGAAAATACTAAGCCACATCAAAATATAAGTTCCTGAAATATACCAATCATTTATAATGTAGCCATAAATTCTATTTATTGTCATAAGTAAGACAGAAAGCAAAGCAAATGAAATAAAAATATTATAAAGATATTTCATATTTATTATTTATCAAGCATTCTGCATACAATCATAATAACTACGATCTGCCAATGTTATAGCATAATCGTAAGCCGCAGAAGCTGCGATAGCACAAAAACATGCCCCCAAACCACCGGTTGCACAAGAGCAGCCCACCATTGCCGCTAAATAAATAGCGGAAGCGTAGGCATAATCTTCATTAAGCCTTCGTCTGCATTCTTCACTACCAACACCACCACCTTCACCACGAGTTTTTACCATCACTTTTGATGAACTAACGGAATTTGTTATAAAAAGGGTAGTTTGTTCTGATTCATTTAACAAATGAAAGTTGGTATTATTTAGCAGATTATTTCTTGCATTTTCCACTATAGCCAAATCTTCCATCAAATTAACTCCATCAACTATCCTCATCATATAATCATCATTATTCAGATTATTCATTAGTTCATCGAATTCCTCTTTACTTAATGTTGATGTGTAAGACTGTACCTTCTCTGCCAAACTCATACAATGCTGTTTAAAATCCAAAAATTCATCAGATTCTGCAACTGAATTGACTAACGTTGGCTCCCTATCAACTTCAAAGCCATGTTCATCAGAACTACAACTGGAGATAATGATATTTATACCAATAATAAATGCAAATACGCTCAAACGTGAAATCACTTTTTTTAAATTCATAATTCTTCATTTTTATCTATTAATACTAAAACTTATTCCAAAGACAAATTCATTTCCTTTTTTAAATGCAAACAATGCTTATAATCCAACTAAAAACCACTTGTTATTTTCCACAAATGTATGAACCATTTTGAGACAATACAAAAGGGTGTTACACTACTTCACCCCCACAAAGCTATATAGAAGGGGGTAACCCAATATTTTATATATTTCTCCTATTAATTGTAACAATTCATACTCCCTATTAAACTAAAACAGTCTTTTCTAAGATAAGACCTCATTAATGTTACACTCGCAAAGCCATCATAGCAGCCTAAAAAGGCTTCTTACAGTTTTCAGTTTCTCAATTTGATGCAATATTGTAACACAATAAAATGCTTCAAAGCCAAACTATTCCCTTTTTTTCAAAACAGATATCATTATAATGGAGCTTTTTTTATTACCTTGCGTCAGAATTAAACAAAACACTTACAATCATGAGAAAAAAAAGACCCTTTTTGTATTATGCAATAACGCTTGTCTGCGGATTAATGACCATCTTTATTATTTATAGCTGCAGCACGGACGAATTCTATTCTGGTGAACTACAAATAGAAGAAAACAGGATCGCGGAAAAATCAGTGTATTCATCAGACATAATAAATAACACGAATTCACTTATTGACTCTATTGCTATTTCTGATGAATTTTGGGAGTTTGAACGAAACAGTAAACTCTTATCTGATAAATTTCAGGCTTACACTTCAACACTGAGTGAAGAAGAGTATGACAAACTCATGGAAAACTTAAACGATGATGATTACATGGAAGAGTTTATCAGAAAAGCGAATTTAGAAAAAGAACTTCAACAGATGGATGAAGCGAAGGAAAACCTGCTTCTGCACACCGGATTCTCCAGACTAAGCGAAGATGAACGTATTTCATTATTCCGGCAGCATACTGAGTTCCAAGAATCTACAGGTAAAACACTCATAAAAACACGCACTGAAGGAGGAGACACTAATAGCTGCGAAGCTAAAAGACAGGCTGCGTATGCGCAAGCAAAAACGGATTATGAGAATGCTATCATCAAATGTAGAACAGAATCCTCTATAATTATTGCTACACACAAGCATTAGCTAAATATGCAAGAGACAAAGACATAGCAGACACAAACTATAAAACATGTATAGGAAAATAATTATATATATAGTTCTTAATAATGTAATGTGGCTTACCAGCATTGCAATGTGTTATCTTCATCGCTTTATTGACAACCTAAATTACACATTTCAAGATTTCCTCATTATCTTCTTCGAACTTCTTGCACGCATGACACTTGTTGCAGGAGCTATCAGTATATTTCCACAAGAACCATACTCTAATAAAAGAGTATGGTTCTATTATATCATTTTGGGTGGAAGCATGACTATTATTGATGCATTGGTACGATTGACTGATACTTTACAAAAGTTATTATTTTAGTGTTGTTTGCAGAAAAATTTCCAATTCTTCATTGTCAATGCCTAAGCGTTTTCGGGCACGAGACTTCATCGTGCGATAAGTACCATCGGTAATGCAAAATATAGACAATATTTCTTCTTTCGTTTTATACATTCGAATAAGTACACATAGTACAATATCCCGTGGTGGAAGTTGACAACCTTGTTGCTTCAACCAAGCAAAAAAATCGGGATCAATTATCCGACACTCCTCTACTAATAAAAGATAGTCTCTGGCTGAAAACTGAATAATAGACTTATTTTCAAGAATTTTACGAAGGAGAGTAATATTTTTCTGATCTGCAGGAGGAGAATCAAGCAACTGCTGTATTCTTTGAGCTTGAAGAATATTTTGCTGACGTTCGTCCGCCAACTTTTGATACAATGCAATAGAAACTTTAATTGTACAAGCTACCATTATGCCAACAACAATTAATACAGGAATAGTATACCCTGACAATACAGGTGCTATATCCAAATGAATCTCCTTCGGCATAATCATATAAATCTGATCTGCTGTAATCAGAATAAAAGCAGCTATGAATTGCCAATCTATTATCTCTGAGAAGCCAATACGTTCACCTTTTGCACGAAATGTCCACAATAATGCTCCCACAAAAAGAATCAGCCACATTAACAAATGCATTGAAGACGAGAATGCATCAACATACATTTCAGGAAAAAAAGCCTGAAATATATAAGCTGCCAACAGAATTGCGCAACATAGCAGTCCCCCTGACAGTAATTGCTTAAAAGAATAAGTAAACTGTTTCATCATTCTCCTCATCTTGCGCTTTTACTTCGCAAATATACGCAAAGCATATGAGATACGATAACAAAAAAATGCTTATTTTCATACTTATAGTAGAATACCTAACGGATTTATTTCCAAATTGAACAGCCTCTTTCTACCTGATTATTAATTGATTATTACTTGATTATTATTACATTTGTCCATTATTGGTTGAGAAGCTTGTTAATATATAAAGAAGCTTGTTGATATATAATGATGTATATTGTGAAAATGAGAAAGGCGAGAAGTTCTTTTAGGAATAGCCACTGACATCATATCACAAGCAACCGGATTATCAAATGAGGACATAGATAATTTTATATAAGCACTTCACCGCTTTCACCTTCTTCCTGAAACCGCTATCCAGAACAGGAAAGCGGGTGAAAGCGACCCCGTAAAGTCTCCTCTATCACGCCTTCATCGCTTTCACCTGCATACCGCCAATTCCCCTTTTCTATTTCCGCAGCACATCACGAGACACCCCGTAATAACCAGCCGCTGCCACATAAATCGGCTGCATACGTTTACCTATATTTCTCAATTTTCCTTCTTCCTGCAATCGCCGGAGATGGCGGTTCGCCGTGGTCCGTGTCATACAGCATGCTTCTTGGAAATCGTAACGAAGCATTACGTCATGTTCGGCAAAATAGTCCTTCAGCCGCATATCTATCTCCACCTCCGACAAAGACTCCGAATGGCGTGCATACTTGCTCCGGCTTGCCTTGGCACCGACCAGTTCTCGCCGCAAACGGGCATCGGGACGAAAGCCGATTGTCTTCAGTTCCATTTTCAGCCATTTGCTCTTCGTGCTGTGAGTCACTTTTTGCGTGCTCCTCAAGATCGGAGCAAAATAGCCAAGCCCCTCGATATGCACCTCACGCCCCTCGCGCAGCTCCTCACCGCAAATCTGGGCAAGCATCTCGAATGCATTTTTTACATCACCTACGGATAGCGAACTGCGACCGTGAATCATACGACACAGTTTATCCGTCCCCACCTTGCCATTCAAAAAAATGCGCGGATGCAAACCTTTCTCTTCCGAATCACCGGACTCACCGGGATTCTCATACCAATCATAAAGTATAGCCATTGGTTGTTTATGCTTTAATAGTGAATACATTTCATGCAAAGCCCTTAGATCTATCATTAAACCACTCCCGTGGTTCACCTGAATCACACTCGTCATCCGATTAAACCACGCTTGTTATCCGATTAAACCACGAGAGTGAATCAACAATAACTCTACGCCAAAGATACAATAAAAAGTAGAGAAAAGGAGGATAAGAAGCCGACTTATTCAGTAGGGCATAAATTAATATCTTTTCCTGAGAAATACTTGCAAACCGGCATCACCGTATCGTACATTCGCAGCATCAGCGCTGAGAGACAAACCGAATTTAATCACTTAAAAAATAAAAAGAATGGATGCAATGACATTTGTATGGAAACAGATTTTGAAAAAGTTGAGAAAGTTGAAACTGTTTCAAATGAAAAAGAATGAAGAAGGAACTGTAATGGCTGTGAAAACTGTGAAGGAGGACCGGACAAGATTGGCAAAATCTTACGAGGGCAAGCCTGCTGACGGGAAAAAGAAAGAGACGGAGCGAAAACTGCCGATTCGCCTGACACAAGAGGTACGCACATTCCTGCAAGAGCGGTATGATTTTCGTTACAACCTACTGACGGAAGAGACGGAATTTCGTCCTGCCGGCAAGCGGGGCACCCCCTTCGAACCGATAGGAAAGCGGGAATTGAACACGTTCTGCATGGAAGCACACGACCTGGGCATATCCTGCTGGGACAAGGATTTGAACCGCTATATCTACTCTACTTGTGTCTCCGAGTACCACCCTTTCCGGCTTTACATGGAAGAATTGCCCGATTGGGACGGAACAGACAGACTGGAGGCTTTAGCACGACGCGTCTCCGACCATCCGCTTTGGATGAAGAGTTTCCATACCTGGATGCTGGGGCTCACTGCCCAATGGTTGGGCATGACAGGAATACATGCCAACAGTGTGGCACCTATACTTGTCAGCAGCGAGCAGGGACGACAAAAATCCACGTTTTGCAAAGCGCTGATGCCTCCGGTATTGTCACGCTATTACATGGACAACTTGAAACTCTCTGCCCAAGGGAAGCCGGAAAGATTGCTTGCCGAGATGGGGCTTCTGAACATGGACGAATTTGATAAGTACGGAACGCAGCAAATGCCGCTATTGAAGAATCTGATGCAGATGGCAAACCTGAATATCTGTAAAGCGTATCAAAAGAACTTCCGCAACTTGCCGCGTATCGCTTCTTTCATTGGGACGAGCAACCGCTTTGACCTGCTCACCGACCCCACCGGTAGCCGACGATTCATCTGCATTGAAGTAGAACGCCAGATAGATTGCAAAGGCATCATGCACGACCAGATTTATGCCCAACTAAAAGCCGAACTGCTCTCCGGCCTCCGCTATTGGTTTACAAAAGAAGAAGAGTGGAAACTGCAACGGCACAACGCCGCCTTTTATCATCCGTGTCCGGCTGAGGAGGTATTTCATACCTGCTTCCAGAAAGGCGGGGATGATGAAGAAGGGAGTGAACGACTTTCGGCTTCGGACATATTCAGGAGACTGAAAATGTATAACCCTGCCGCTATGCGTGGAAGTAATCCTGCTGCATTCGCACAAACTTTGCTTGCCGCAGGCATCACCCGCAAACATACCAAATATGGAAATGTATATCTGGTGAAACCGATGAAAGCGGTATAAAGCCCCCTACGGAGTGAGGGTTCACCCGTAGTGAGCTGTGAAGCAATGGTTTATCTAAAAAGGTGAAAGGGGTGAAGGCTGATATTTAACCTATCACCCATTTACTGCCCGGTATAAACGAAATGGCCTTTGCCGTTACAAAACAACAGACATATGTAACCACGGCAATGCATGGTATGGCGGCAACAGTAGGAAGCGCCAATGTATCCTTGAACACAGTGGCCCACAAGCCGAGCCAGAATATGTGCATAAGATACATGCCATAGCTAAGCTTCGATATCTCCGTCACCAACCGGGGAGCTTGCGGACGTTTGATGCATGTGAACATGAGGAATGTGCCCGTTGTGAGAAGTACACAGTTGATAGTACAGAAAGCCCATCCTATCTCTATCACAGGTGTGGCATGAATCACGCCGGGCACTGCCTGCACATAGAATGAATAAATAGTCCATACGGCACCTACCAGCATCAGGACAGTTCCGATAGTGAGACGTTTGGAACGGTTCCATGTAAGGTGCGTACGGATGTAATGCGCCAGTACAAGATAGCCCAAGTAACCGGAGAAGTACCACAGCATGTGGTATTCATTCCAGAAACATTGTCCCCACAATTCACCGCACCAGCGGTTGAGATATGGCATACAGGGACAGCACGAACAGTCCGATGAAGAAACGCTCTTCTTTTGCCGTGGCCTTTCTCAGCCAGGGGGATATAACGGGAATGAACAAATAAAGGCTTATCAAGGGATACATGAACCACAGGTGTCCGGCAAGTGTCGGGAAATTCAATAATATTCGCGACAAGTCCTTCATGGACGTCTCACCGTCTATCTGTCCCCACAGCATTGGCAGGGTGCTGTACAGCAGCATGAATACGAAAAACGGCGGGAGGATGCGAAGGCAGCGCCGGCGATAAAATTGCCACATGGACTGCTCTTCCTTCATCGGGACAAGCAGGAAGGCGGAGACTATGATGAACAGTGGCACTGCCATACGTGAGAAGCCATCGTATACAGATACCCATAGCCGGTCGGTTTCATTCGCAAGGAAGGACTGCGGTCCTGCCATATCTGTGGCTCCGGGAGCTGCGTAGAAGTTTTCACTGGCATGAACAAGGATGACCAGAAAACATGCGAACACACGGATGTAATCTAAAAAAGCGATACGTTTCATTTATTCCAATAATTTGATGCTAAGCAAAAAACGGGTTGTTCTTGACTTAGCAACCCGTTCTTTAATAGTTATAAATCTTTTATCTGTTATTTATCTACAGAGAATTTGAATATACACTGACTGGTATATTTCTCACCCGGGCGAAGTACTGCCGACGGCCATTCGGGCTTGTTCGGAGTATCCGGATACTTCTGCGTCTCAAGACATACGGAAGCACGTTGGTTGTAAGTAATGCCTTTCTTTCCGGTGAGCGAGCCGTTCAGGAAGTTGCCGGCATATACTTGGATACCCGGTTCGTTGGTATAAACATCAAGCACGATACCGGTCTTCGGTGATTTCAAAGAAGCGCATTTGCGCGTCA
>CAKUYM010000019.1 GCA_934716785.1 uncultured Bacteroides sp.
AGCAGCGTTGTCACGCTCCACCTCGCTCTGCCGGTCATGAATCGTTGTAGTTCTCTTGTTTTCATGCCATCATTGTTTTAAAAAGCCAAAATAGGGCGCACGTTAAACTTGTTGGGCTTATTGTTCGCGCCGAAGAACACTGTGCCACTGGAACGCACGGTCCACGACCATGCCTGATTAGCTGCATATTCAGTGGATGACCAAAGAGAAAAATATTCCCAGCCAAACTGTTCGGCATTCTCAACACCCACTAACCAGCTGTTGAGGTTATAACAGCTATTGTTTCCGCTATCTGTGCCGGACCATTTATTTCCGCTGTTCGTGCGCTGTGCTGCCAGTGCGGTCACTTTTCCGAAAATCTCTATCAAATCCCACAATTGGCCTGCGGAAGGCAAGAACCACTGCGTGGCGTTAGACGGTACCGGGTTGTCGGTATTGAAATTCGCAATCGCCTTGAATGCGGGGAGGTCATCTCTCGCCCCGAGCGTCGTCGTATTCTTCAAGCCACTGATATCCTTGTAGCAGTCGGCAACTGTTTCACACTCCCCCAAGGCTGTATTCCCATAATTACCCCACGCGGCTTGCGTCGCAGCATTCTTGATGGACATCACCAGCCCATACGGTTCTGTGACGCCTTTGGCCGTCAAAGCGTCTCTCTCCGCCTGTCCGATACGCCTCGGATTGGTTTGGAAGACGATGCCGATTACCGTCTTGTCGGGGTCGAGGTCGGTAGAGAAAGTGCCGTCCGAATAGAAGTAGTCACCGATCTTTACCGCCGACGAAAACGTCGTGTCACCGTCGGTCGCCCCCTCTGAGGTGTCCCATGGCTCTATCGAACTCTCCACCTCAATTCCCGTGAGGGTCAGCTTCACGTTGTAGACGTGCTTCTTGCCACTTTCGAACGCCTTGCCTTCAGGAAAGGTGTAATACAATTTCCCGCCTTCGTTGAGGGTGAAGGTTATGGTCTTGCCGCCCGTCGCCTGCGGAACGACAATGGCGTCGTTGCTTCCGGTCGTGGATGTACCGAGGGTCATCGTTTCGGTCTGATTGCTAGCCTTAACCATCGCCGCACGCGTCGTCTGCTCCGAAATGTCCGCCGTTGTCCCCGGAGTGAATGTGCCGTCTATCGCTACACCGTCAAGCGTGACACTCTTAATCTCGTCCGTCACGGTAGGATCCTTAGTGATGTTCAGTTCCAGCTTCGATAGCATGTGGTAGAATTTGAGCTGCACGGCAGTTTTCGTCTTGGCAGCCGTCTGTGCCGCATACAGGAGATCGGACTGCACGTAGGCGCTACCGCTCCCGTTCTGGGTTTCGGCCACCGCAAAGCCAATGCTTGCGGGAAATGCCGTCTCACCCTCCGAGAACGTCTCGGTGAAGGTTCCGTGTAGGGCACGGATGTTTACCGCGTTGCCGGTCTGCGGGAAATACATAGCTGTCGTGCCTGTGAGCGCGCCATTGGCACCGACGGTCAGTTGCTCGGCATTGTAAAGTGCCGCACCGTTGCCAGCATCGGACACCCATGCCCACACCTTTTCATTGACTACTATCTGCGTGTTCTGCACGTCGCCGCGTGTGACGGCCTCGATGCCACTCGTCAGGCGCAGTTCCTGTCGCCCGTCAAGACCCGGTGCCTCCTCTTTCGAGCAGGCTGCCAGCATGAGGGCTGCCAGCGAGCATAATGCTATTCTGTTCATTGTCATAGATATTCTATTGTTGGTATTTGTAATCGTTTATTCGGCCGTGCCGTTGTCACCCGCTCCCTCTTCCCAATCGGTGACGGTGGCGGTGAGACCCAGTGACGTGCGGTTTACCGTCACGGTGTAGATGTAGGACTTACCCGCTTCGAACGCCTTGCTGCCAATCGGCCAGCGGAAGGTGTCTGTGCCGAGCGTGAAGTCCATGGTGCGGCCGGCATCGGCTGTAGTCGGCAGCACGAGGGCGGTGCGTCCCGTGCCGTCCGCCGTGTAGTCTTTCAACGTCAGGAGACCCTTATCATCGGTCGGGGTCATTAAGCCTGTCACTACATCGAAGTCCGCCCGCTGGTGCATATAGGTGATGGCAACCGACATATTCTTCAGATCACCGGCGGCGATACCCGTACCGTTTTTCACTGTCAGCATGATTCGGGCGTACCGGTGCCCAAAGTTCAGCGTCACCGTGGGGTTGTTCTTGTCGTAGGCCTCCGTTATGTTCGTCCAAAGTAGTTCGAACGCCGCCTGTTCGTCGGGATTCGGCTGCGTGGTGAGGTCTACTTTATAGGTTGTGCCGGTCAGATCCTGATGAGGAAAGTAGGCTACGAAATGGCGCTTGGACCCGTCTACGGGGAAGTAGATGGTCTCGCCAACCGGGGTGAAGGTGTTGCCCTGCCCGTCATAGGCATAGCCCACATTGGCGTAGCCATCCATGATGCTGGCCGTCCCGTCGCCGAGGGCATAGATACCGATTTTGCCTGTCTGTTTCCACGGACTCTCGGCACGTGTCGCGGAGACGGGCGTAATGTCGAGCGTCGAGCCGGTGAACCGTACCGCTACACGCCCCGCGGGGTCTGTCGGCTCCATGGGAGTCGTCGTTTCATTCTTGTCACACGAAGCGAATGCGAGGAGCGCAATCGCCGGCAAAAGATACTTGTTTCTCATATCACGTTGATTTTTGATTTATTCTATTCTTTAATTGATCTCAGCGCTCTCCTTTTCGCCGATCTCCCAGTCGGTAATCGTCGCCGTGAAGCCCGCGCCAATCGGCGTGAGGAGGTTGCCCTTGACAGTCAGTGGGACGGTCATGTCGTCGGCGTTGAATCCGGCGAGCAGCTCCGTCAGATCGCTCTCTATGAATTGCGTGCGGCCATCGGTGAAGGTGAGGTCGAGCGTAAGGGTCTGCCTGTCACCTGCCACGCCCAACAGGCGAGAGTCGGCTGTTACCTTGTCACCGCTGCGAGTGAAGACGGGTATCATCGCGAAACGGTCGGCACCGGGCCGCTGTGTGGCGAGGTCGAACACGCCCGCCACGCCGTCCAGTCGTCCGGTGATGCCCGCTATCAGTTTGGGGTCACCCTCCGTGACAGTCAACTCGAAATGTAAGTCCCTGGTGCGCTGCGCCATCGGGAGGCGGATATGCAGGGTGTCGTCCCTGATGACGGTAATTTCTTGTCGCGCGGTGAACAGGTAGCCGGGCATCGCCTCGATGGTGTTTGCCGACGGGGTGTTTACCCGGATGTTTCCGCCTTCGGTTGTCATCTTGTCGCAAGCGTTGTAGGCGAGCAGCGTGTAGTTGCCGGGAAGGAACTTTGTCGGATGGCAATAGGGTTGCCCTGCCGGGGCGGTGCAGCTCTCGCTGCCGATAACCAATGTATACTCCTGCGGTGCGGGACAGGATTCGCCGCGCCGCGAGAAGTCAGTCGTCACGACCACCGCTCCCTTGTCGGGATGCGGGGTGTTGAAAAGCTTGTCTTTCACGCAGGAGGTGAGCGAGAGGGCGAACACTGCCGCCATGATTACTACATTATAAATTGTTCTTGTCATCATATCCTCCTTTCATTAAAAGACATTCCATACTAATGTCACACCTGCCTGCACAGGCCCGATCCAATGTTTGGTTTTGCCGCCCTGACGGACACATACATCCTCAATAACTTTGTATTTCTCGACATCTGCGTGGACATAACCCAATCCGAGGGAAAAGTCCATGGAGAGGGCTCTGTTCAGTCTTAATTGATACCCTCCCGTAATGCCGCCCCCGTCAGGTCGCCTTGTTTTCCGGTCGTGGAAAACTTGTAATTGAACTGCCCTGTCTTGAACATTACACCAAGGTAGCCGCACTTCTCCTTACCTATATAATAACGGAGTTCCGGCACCACTTCCCAAAGGGCGTATCTTCTGTCTTTGTCATTCCACGACCACGAAGTCCACGATCCGTTCACGGATATTCCCCATGACGGACTGATGCGCCACTCGATACCGAGGTCGGGCGTGAGGGTTGCCCAACGCAGCAGGTTGGCACGCAGTGATAATCCCAAAGTTGTGGATGATACCGACAGTACGGATTCAGGCTGATTTTCCTGTCCGGAGGATGCCTTTGTCTCCTCTGCGTCTTGGATTGTTTCTGTAGCCTTGTCGTTTTCACGGTGTGACCGTTCCTTTTCTTCCTCGCAACCGGAATGTGTATCCTCCGCAATAGCCGGCACTTTCTCTTTCGGCAGTATGATACGCACCGTCACGAAGTCGCCCTCCGAGGCATGGTTACGGGTGATGAAGTTGTTTTCACGCAGTCCTTTCCGGGTAATCAACTCTGATTTCACACGGTTGGAACGTGTCTTGGCGATAGCAAGGCTTGCCCGTTCCGACTTGCCGGAGTTACAGTATCCGTCCACGTAAAGAGGCAACCGTCCCTCCACTATATCCGGTTTGTTACTTTCGATATACTCCAGAAGACGCGCAAGTTCTTTGCCATTGTCATTCCATGGCACATAGAACATGTCTTTTCGCGGCACAAAGCGGAAAGTATAGACCGTGTCGATTTTTTGCTGCGCAAAAGCAGGAAAAGCTGCCGATGCCAGCCACGAAAACAAAATGAAGAATAAGATTCTTTTACTCATTTTTATATGCTTTTTTATTTCCAATTCGGAATCTCTGCATACAAAATAAGCGAACAGATTTTATTATGCCCAATTCTTGTCTATAAAAGTAGTCTCAATTGTTAGAATCGCACATTTTTGTCGTTTAGAACATTTTAGTTTTGTCGTTCAGACAATTTTTTGTCGTTTGAGCTATTTCCATTGGGCATAAAGCCGCGCATTATTCCGCCTCTTTTTTCCTTCATTTGACAGGAGTACAGCCTGAATTTTCCTTGAGCAGCCTGATGAGAACCGTGAGATTTACAAAACTTTCAGATTACAAATTGCGTTCTAAGTAGAAAAAGGCGTATCTTTGTCACATTAGAATCCAAAATCCATCTTAGTCATGAGTAAGATTTACCCCATCGGAATACAGAATTTCGAGAAGATTCGCAGAGACGGATATTTCTATATAGACAAAACTGCCCTGATTTATCAAATGGCAAAGACAGGCAGTTACTTCTTCCTGAGCCGCCCGCGCCGCTTCGGAAAAAGTTTATTGGTGTCTACACTCGAAGCCTACTTTGAAGGTAAACGTGAACTCTTTGAAGGACTTGCGATAGAAAAGTTGGAAAAAGACTGGATAAAGCATCCGATATTGCACATAGACCTCAATACCGAAAAGTATGAAAGTCTGGAAAATCTGGAAAACATTCTGAACGATACTCTCTATAAATGGGAAAAGGTGTACGGCACCGAGCCCTCCGAAACCTCATTGCCTCTCCGCTTCAAGGGCATTATCCGCCGTGCTTATGAGCAGACCGGCAATCGTGTTGCCATTTTTGTAGATGAATATGACAAACCCATGCTGCAAGCCATCGGCAACGAAGCCCTACAAAAGGCTTTCCGCGACACTTTGCAAGCCTTTTACGGAGCTATCAAAACGATGGACGGTTGCATAAAGTTCGCCTTTCTGACGGGAGTTACCAAGTTCGGCAAAGTAAGTGTGTTCAGCGCATTAAACAATCTGATAGACTTATCCATGGATGAGCGTTATGCGGCAATATGCGGCATGACGGAAGAGGAAATCCATACTAATCTGGAAGAAGAGCTGTTCGAACTTGCTGACAAGCTGAAAATGAGCTATGAAGAAGTATGCCGTGAATTAAAGACGTGTTATGACGGTTATCATTTCGTCGAAAATTCTGTCGGCATATACAATCCGTTCAGTGTACTTAATACATTCTTTAAAATGAAATTCAGCAGTTACTGGTTTGAAACCGGAACGCCGACCTATCTGGTGGAATTATTAAAAAGCCATCACTATGACCTGCACTGTATGGCAGAAGTGGAAACTGATGCAGAAATACTGAACAGCGTCGATTCGGCTTCGACCAATCCTATTCCTGTGATCTATCAAAGTGGTTATCTCACTATAAAGGAATACGACGAACGCTTCGGCATATACCGTCTGGGCTTTCCCAATCGCGAAGTGGAAGAAGGGTTTATGAAGTTCCTGCTTCCATTTTATGCGAATACCAATAAGGTTGAGTCACCTTTTCAAATTTTAAAATTTGTCCGTGAGGTGGAGAGTGGCGACTATGACTCTTTCTTCCGCCGCCTGCAAAGTTTCTTTGCCGATACCCCCTATGAGTTAATACGTGATCAGGAATTACATTATCAAAATGTACTGTTCATCGTTTTCAAGCTCATCGGTTTATATGTAAAGGCAGAGTATCACACGTCGCAAGGCCGTATTGACCTTGTGCTGCAAACCGATAAGTTTATATATGTAATGGAATTTAAACTGGAAGGCACTGCCGAAGAAGCTCTCAGCCAAATAAACGAAAAGAATTATGCGCAGCCTTTTGCTGCCGACCCCCGTAAATTATTTAAGATAGGGATTAACTTCAGCAGCCGGACAAGAAATATCGAGAAATGGATTGTTGAGTAATTAACCATAGAAGCAAAAAATAGTACTTTTGCACAAATGCCCGATTATGAAAAAAGAAATTACCAAACTCATTTGCGCGGCCATCTGCTGCGCACCGATTATAGGGTTTGCCCAGACTGGTGACAGATTCACTTCGGCAGACAACCTTTACAAAGAAGGAAAAGAGCTTTTCCTAAAGAAGAATTATACAGCCGCCTTGCCGGCACTGAAAGCTTTTGTCAAACAAAAGCCGGAAGCCGGTCTGCTTCAAGATGCGGAATATATGATGGTCAGCTCGGCATACGAGTTGAATGACAAGAACCGTATCGAACTGCTCCGCAAGTACCTCGACCGTTATCCGGATACGCCTCATGCCAACCGGATTTATTCGTTGTTGGCTTCCTGCTACTTCTATGAAGGAAAATACAACGAAGCAATGGCGCTCTTCAACTCTGCCGACCTCGGTCTATTGAGCAACGAAGAACGCGACGACCGCACGTATCAGTTGGCTACCTGCTACCTGAAGACCGACAACCTGCGGGAAGCCGCCATCTGGTTTGAGACACTGCGTGCCAACAGCAGCAAATACGCAAAAGACTGCGACTACTACATCTCTTATATCCGCTATACACAAAAGCGATACAACGAAGCGCTGAAGGGATTCCTCTCACTGCAAGACAATCCGAAATACAAAGCACTCGCACCTTATTATATCGCTGAGATCTACGCCCAGCTCAAGAACTATGACAAGGCGCAGATTGTGGCACAGAATTACTTGTCGGCTTATCCCAATAATGAGCATGCGGCAGAGATGTACCGCATCCTCGGAGATGCTTATTATCACTCCGAGCAATACCACAAGGCGGTAGAGTCATTCAATGAATATTTAAACAAGGATCATTCGGCCCCTCGCCGGGATGCCTTGTACATGTTGGGGCTTTCTTACTATCAAACGAAAGTTTACTCCAAAGCAGCCGAGACATTAGGCAAAGTGACGACCACCAATGATGCACTTACGCAGAATGCTTATCTGCACATGGGGCTCTCCTATCTGCAACTGGCAGAGAAGAACAAAGCGCGCATGGCTTTCGAGCAAGCGGCAGCATCTAATGCCAATATGCAAATCAAGGAGCAGGCAGCCTATAACTATGCCCTCTGCCTGCACGAGACCTCATTCTCCGCTTTCGGCGAATCGGTCACTGCTTTCGAAAAGTTCTTGAATGAGTTTCCCACTTCGCCTTATGCGGAAAAAGTAAGCAGCTACTTGGTGGAAGTTTATATGAATACGCGCAGCTACGATGCCGCATTGAAATCCATCGACCGGATAGCTCAGCCGAGCGCACAGATATTGGAAGCCAAACAGAAGATATTGTTCCAATTGGGCACACAGTCTTTTGCCAACGCAGACTTCGAACAGGCTCTGAAGTATCTGAACCAATCTATCGCCATCGGGCAATACAACCGCCAGACGAAAGCGGACGCTTACTACTGGTGCGGGGAATCTTACTATCGCCTCAACCGGATGACGGAAGCCGCACGCGATTTCAACGCTTATCTGCAACTGACCACGCAGCACAATAACGAGATGTATGCGCTTGCCAACTACAATTTGGGATATATTGCATTTCACCGAAAGGACTATACGCAGGCAAGAAACTATTTCCAAAAGTATGTCCAACTGGAGAAAGGCGAAAACGCTACGGCTCTGGCCGATGCATACAATCGTATCGGCGACTGCCACCTGAACGTGCGTAACTTTGAAGAGGCGAAACATTACTATTCACAAGCCGAGCAGATGGATACTCCCTCCGGAGATTACTCTTTCTACCAACTGGCTCTTGTGTCAGGCTTGCAGAAAGACTATACCGGAAAGATTACGTTACTGAACCGGCTTGTAGGCAAATACCCCGCCTCACCTTATGCCGTGAATGCTATCTATGAGAAAGGGCGGTCTTACGTATTGATGGATAACAGCAACCAAGCGATTGCCGCCTTCAAGGAGTTGCTGAACAAATATCCCGCAAGCCCCGTCAGCCGGAAAGCGGCAGCGGAAATCGGTTTGCTGTACTATCAGAAAGAAGATTACAACCAGGCTATCGAAGCCTACAAACAGGTTATCGAGAAATATCCGGGCAGTGAAGAAGCCCGTCTGGCTATGCGTGATTTAAAGTCTATATATGTAGACATGAACCGCATTGACGAATTTGCAGCTTTGGCAAATGCCATGCCGGGACATATCCGTTTCGATGCCAACGAACAAGACTCGCTGACGTATGCCGCTGCAGAGAAAATCTATATGCGGGGACGGATGGAAGAGGCGAAGACAAGCCTCAACAAATATTTGCAGACTTTCCCGGAAGGAGCCTTTAGTCTGAACGCGCATTATTATCTCTGCTTGATTGGAAGCGAACAGAAGAATTATGATATGATTCTTCTACACTCCGGCAAGTTACTGGAATATCCGAATAATCCGTTTGCGGAGGAAGCCCTTGTCCTGCGCGCCGAAGTTCAGTTCAACCAGCAACAGACAGCGGAAGCGTTGGGCAGCTACAAAATGCTGAAAGAGAAAGCGAGCAACGTAGAACGGCGTCAGCTTGCAGAGACAGGAATACTCCGTTGTGCCTTCTTGCTGAGAGATGATATTGAAACCATCCATGCCGCCACCGATTTACTGGCCGAAGCCAAACTCAGCCCTGAGCTGCGGAATGAAGCTCTTTATTATCGCGCCAAAGCCTATGTCAAACAAAAAGCGGACAAAAAGGCAATGGATGACTTACGCGAGCTGGCTAAAGATACCCGCAACGCATACGGTGCCGAAGCCAAGTATCTGGTTGCACAATCTCTGTATGACGCAAAAGAATATGCTGCTGCCGAGAAAGAACTGCTCAATTACATCGAACAGAGTACACCGCACGCTTACTGGCTGGCACGCAGTTTTGTTCTCTTGTCTGATGTGTATGCCGCTATGGGCAAGGATCTTGACGCACGCCAGTATCTGTTGAGCCTGCAACAGAACTATCAAGGCAACGACGACATAGAAAGCATGATTGAAAGCAGACTTGCTAAGCTGAAAGGTGAAAATTGAAAGAAAGTTGAAAATTAAAAAAGAATAAGATGAAACGTTCTCTATCTATAATAAGCGGACTTGCATGGGCTATCTCCATGCCGTCCTTCCTTCAAGCCCAAACCACTCATCCCCAAGATACGACCATGAGCCGTACCGTTGTTGTGGAACAAGAATATAATCCGGATATCATGGACGCCTCCAAAGTAAACGTCCTACCCAAAGTGGAAGAGCCGACCGTGAGCAAGAAAGAGGTGGAATATGCCACCACTTTCTTTCCTGCTACTTCTGTTCCGGCAGGTTTGATGAATCCATATACAGGGAAAGAAGTTCAGGCAGGAACAACTCCCGGATATATTCGTGCCGGATACGGTAACTTAGGCAACTTGGATGTTCTTGCCAATTATCTGTTCCGCCTGTCGAAGAGAGACAAGCTGAATGTTCGTTTCCAAATGGATGGAATGAACGGAAAGCTGACTCTTCCTTTCACAGATGGCGAGAAATGGAATGCTTATTACTACCGCACACGTGCCAATGTGGACTATACGCATCAATTCAATAAAGTGGATTTGGACATTGCCGGAAACTTCGGTTTGAGCAATTTCAACTTCAAACCGGGAAGTGTAAACGGCAAGCAGAAGTTTACTTCCGGTGATCTTCATGCCGGTCTCCGTTTCATTGATGAGACAGCACCACTACGTTTCAATGCCGAAACAAACCTGTTGATGTATGAACGTCAGCATAATATATTCTTCAATGAGTATGAAAACGAGCCCAATTCCGGTATCAAAGAGACAATCATACGTACCAAAGGAGATGTCACCGGAGCTATCGGCGACGAACAGTTTATCACGATCGCTGCGGAAATGAATAATTTCCTGTACAGCGGATATACTAAAAACGCTCCTGCCGGAGATGAATATTTCAAAAACTACACAGCGCTTCTGCTGAATCCATATTACGAATTGAATAATGACGATTGGAACCTGCATATCGGAGCCAATGTAGATTTATCTTTCGGGTTTGACAAGTCTTTCCGCATTTCACCGGATGTTACCGCCCAATATATCTTCTCAGACAGCTATGTGCTTTACGCCAAAGCTACAGGCGGCAAGCTGCTGAATGATTTCCGCAGGCAGGAACAGTTGTGTCCCTATGCAGATTCTTATATACCGGCAGCCGAAGAAAGCAGCGTAAGCCGTCCTTTCGATACTTATGAGCAAGTCAATGCTACTATCGGATTCAAAGCAAGTCCCTATACAGGCATTTGGTTTCACCTGTTCGGAGGATATCAGAACTTAAAGAATGACTTGATGTATAGCGACTTGGCAGTAATCAATCCAACCACCGGACCGATAGGCAGCTCGCTTGCTTTTAGACAGGACAACACCAGCAACGTATATGCAGGCGGTGAATTCACTTACGACTACAAAGACGTTTTTTCTTTTACCGCACGTTATACTTACCGCAACTGGAGCAGCAGCCGGAACGAAGATTTGCTTTGCACAAAGCCGGAGAATGAGATTTCCACCTCCCTTCGTTTCCAACCGGTTTCTGCCCTCCGGCTGAGCATCGGATACGATTTCATCAGCCGCAAGCAGGAAGCGGTGTCTTCCCCCCTGTCGGATGTTAGCGACTTACATCTCGGAGCCAGCTATAATGTGTTCAAAGGAGTTTCCGTCTATGCGCAGGCACGCAATCTGCTGAACAAGAAAAACCAATACTATATAGGTTATCCGGCCCAAGGATTCAATTTCTTAGGAGGGCTGAGTTTCCGGTTCTAAGGTAAATTAATAAAAATAAAAAGCTCATCTCGGATAGTACGGGATGAGCTTTTATTTATTCTGAATCACACCTGTTCATCATACTTTGAGGGAAGCACACCAAACTGCTCCATGAAGTGTTTACGGAACGTATTCGGATCATTAAATCCGACCATCTCCGAAATTTCCATGATAGAATATTTATGTTCCATAATTAATGAAGCCGCTTTACTCATCCGTACACTACGAATCACTTTGATGATAGAAAGTTCACTTCGCTCTTTTATCTTTCGATACAGAGTAGGTTGCGACATATTCAACTGGTCGGCAAGCATCTGTACACTGAAATCTTCGTTAGCCAGATTCGCTTCTATCACATTGATTACTTTTTGCATAAATTCATCTTCCTCGGTTTCCGGTGCCGCCTGCTTCAACATCAGTGATTTCGTATAAATTCGTTTCAGATATTCTCTGCGTAGAATCAGATTGTTGACCTTAGCCTTCAGTACTTCCGGGTTGAACGGCTTCATCATATAGTCGTCCACGCCAATCTGTGCACTCTTGATAATATCCGTATCCTCTGCTTTCGCAGTCAGCATCAGGATAGGGATATGTGCTGTTTCCACCTGTTCCCGGATTTCTTTGCAACAGGTGAAACCATCCTTTACCGGCATCATGATATCGGAGATTATCAAATCCGGTATATGCCGGGTAGCCTGAATCACTCCTTCTTCGCCATCGGCAGCCTCCAAAATATTATAATTACCCTGGAAGAGACTTACAATATACTGACGAATATCCGGGTTATCTTCAATAATCAACAAGGTCGATTTATATTTTGGCGTGACGGTCGTGATGATTCCGGTTGCTTCTTCCAATTTCATCACCTCACTTTCTTCCATAACTTCGTCAGTAACTTGCTCATAAGCCGTTTCCTCAAAACGATCATCAGCATAGTGCTCCTTTCCTTTCGGAAAATTGAGCGTAAACACACTACCTTCCTCCGGTACACTCTGCAAATCTACCGTGCCATGATGCAAATCCATCGTATTCTTCACAATTCGCAAACCAATTCCTACTTTAGTAGAAAAAGAAGGTGAAGCATCACCCGTGACAAACGATTCAAAAACACGATTCTGTAAGTCAGACGAAATTCCTTTTCCTGTATCAGACACCACAATCCGGCAATATTCCTTTTCATCAATCATATTCTCTTTTACAGAAAGGGTGATATTTCTCCCCGCACCGGTATACTTAAATGCATTCGACAATAGATTACGAACCGCAGACGATACCTTTTCCACGTCCACCCACAAAAAAATGCCCTTATCCGGTAAATCGACGACATAATCTATCTTCTTCGACACTGCCATTTGACGGAAAGTATTCGCTATCTCCCGCAATAGAGCTATGATATTGATTTCTGAAAGACTAAGTTTCATCATCCCCGCTTCAATCTTCTGCACGCTCAAAAGGTCGTTTACTAGGCGTTGAAGGAAGTTTCCATTTTCATACATGATTGAAAGAGACTTGTAATCTGAATCAGTATTTATCTTTCTATGCAGCAGTTCCTGTAATGGAGAGAGTACCAATGTCAAAGGCGTCCGTAGCTCATGGGCTGCATAAGTGAAGAACTTCTCCCGTTCCTCACGGATTTGTTTTTCCTTTTCGCGTTCTATATTAGATACGAACAGTTCATGTTTCAGTAGCAATTCACGTTTCACTCTCCGCTGTTCACGGCGAATCCTGTGCACACCGTAACAAGTCATCAAAACAGCAATCAGCAATAGACATAGACGGAACCAAACGGTCTGGCTCCAATGGGGAAGAATACATATCGACAAAGTCTTTACTACACTGTCCGTACCATCCGGATAAATGCTTTTCACTTCAAACACATAATTTCCGGCAGGCAGGTTGGTATAAGCGGCTTTATCGCCCCCATCGCACGCCATCCACTCATTCTGATAAGGAAGCAGACGATAATTGTACTTCTGATGCTCTTCGGAATAGAGCAGATTACTGAATGAAAGTGAGAAGTCACGATTGGCGTAGTTTAATACAATTCCGTCGGTATATGGAAGTCCTTTTTGCAATATCACTTGCCCGTTTATCTTCTCGCCAATCATTACCCGTTTATTATTCACTTCCAGGTCGAGCAACACATTCTTCTTTATCGGAGGAACTACTGTCAGCACATCCGAATTGAAGTAGGTCAGTGCGTAGTTATTGCCAAAGAATAAGGTGCTTCCCATCCTCATCACTGAACGGTTGCTGCCTGAGATATAATAATTATAGAACAAGTTCTGATGCCGGCTATAGCGAGAAATTCCAGAATTTGTACCCAGCCAGATATGCCCTTTTTCATCCTCTGTGATACAGGTGACGAAGTTGCTGCATATCCCGTCACGAGTTGTATATAAATGCCGTATTGTATCCTTGCCTTGTGCAAGAATTCCCAATCCGTCCGTATAGCCGATATACAATTGTCCGTCTTTGGAAGAGAGCAAGGCACGGACATACCGGGCACTCACCCCCGCATCTACCTCATAATTTCCTTTTACGGTTACTTTTCCGTCAGCCGCTACCACCAGTTTACGCAATCCATCGGGGCCACCCAACCAAAGTTCCCCATTCCGTCCTTCGGTCATGGCACGTATGGAGAGTCCCCTCAATAAGTCGCCATCTGCCGTAGAAACAGGAGAGAATCTCTTTGTTGTCCGGTCAAAAAGCAGTAAACCATTCCGTGTGCCTACCCACAAACGATGTTTGCTATCTATAAATAACTGCCATACATAAGTGGCGGGATGTTTCGCTCTGTTATTCTGCCTATATTCAGCAGGCAGAATATACTCTGTGAATTTGCCGGAAGCAGCCTGCCAATAACTGATTGACGCATCCGAATGACCAAACCAAAGATTCCCTTCTTCATCTTTCACGGCACAAAGCGTCGCCTTTCCGTCAATAAAAGGAATATTCTTCGGAGTAAAACTTAAGGTTGCAGACGGGTCAAAAGGAGTGTCACTACACATTATCTCACCATGGAAGGTTGCCAGCCAAATATATCCTTTGTCATCAGACACTATATCGCAAATCTCATTCGCTTCGTTCTGGCTGAATCTCTCATAAAATTGCTCCCTAAGGTCGAGAATAATCACCCCGCCGCCATGCGTTCCGAAATAAACCAGTCCTTCCGGATCATAGTAAGCAGAAAGCATCCGGGATTCAATATTATAGGAAAGGCCGGCGATATGATTATTAACTTCAGTCATTACATTATTAGTCTTTTTATCAAAAGAGAATACCGTATATCCATTCCAAGTTGCCGCCACATATTTATCACCAACAGCAATAAAGGCATACACATCATCGTGTGATAGAATCCGTCCCTCTTTTAAATGTCTTGAAAAGAAATCCAAAGAATGATTCAGCAAATCATAACGCAACACTCCACCGCCAATCATGCTTATCCATAAAAAGTTCTTATCGCAGAGTGTGGAAGAAGCTACGTAATAGTCTGGCACTTCGAAAGATACGACATTTTCCAGTCTCTCCGCTTTCAGATCGAAAGTCAATAGTTTACAACTTTCCGTCGTCAGGAATAGTTTCTTCTCGTCCGGTGATTCACAAATAGTATTGATAACCTCTTTGTCATCCGCCAATACAAATTCTTTCAGGACTTGAAAAAAATAAGTAGTTTCTTTCGTATCCAAGCTCTTACGGAGTTTCCGTCTCAATAAATGCAATTTATTCCCCACTATCGACCAATAAGTAGAATCATTCAAAAGTATTAGTCCCCTTGTTTCGTAATAAGCCTTACCATCCCAACCGGAGATTCCGACAAAACATTCCCGGTAACGATCAAAACAGTGCAAACGATTGCCAACCAGAAAAAGAAGTGTACCATCCGATGCATCATACATCTGTCTGATGTTCAGATTATACTTATATGTATCTGAAGTAAAGCTACGAATATTCTTCCCATCATACCGACTTAGTCCATCTCCCGTACCGAACCAAACAAAGCCATCCTTATCTTTAATAATAGAATAAACGGAGTTACCTGCCAGTCCGTCCTGCATATTCAATTTCTTAAAGTTCTGTTCCAAAAGTGCATAAGCTGGAATGAAGTGAAGCAACAGAAATGCCCATAAAAAGAAAGAGAATATTGTTTTGTTCATAAGCATATATTAGATTAGGTGATTACAAAGAAACCATTTTTTTACGAGATTTCCTTTAAAAAATCCAATTAATCGCAATTTGAGTGAAACACTAAGCACGAATGAAATGCTCATATGTAAAAATTGAAACCTTATAAAAATATTCATGACGAGTGTATTGGAGTGAATATAATTAAGAAAAATCGCCCCGCAATAATAAAAATCTTTTTGGGGAGAAGAATGTAATAGTAAAGAAAAATACATGCAATAACTTTTTAAAGGTATATATTACAGCAATATTGCATCGGAACATGAGCAAGAAAAATAGACAGATAGAATAACCTTCACCTCTTCACCTTCCCCTGTTCATCGGTATTTGCGGGTGAAGGGCAGCCCTTCACCAAGAGTTCATTCACCATTTCATTATAGCAAATCCTATTTTCATTATAGCAAATCGGAATATGCTTATAGCTAAATTCATTATGCCCATAGGAACTATTTTCCTTCCTAATAGTTAAAACAAATATTGGGATATTTTAAATTGGAACATATTTCTGATTTTGAGAAGCATTGTTTTAAGCGGACTAAAGCTATGCTTTACAGCCCCTAAAGCATAGCTTTAGATTCATAAAACAGGCATATTGATGAAAGGGCAGATGAAGGACGACTCCTTCACCCTCTATATAGCTATTCATCGGCTTTTGAAGCAAAAGATGAAGGGAAAATGAGAATGATAAATTAGTACTGAAATAAAGTAAGGACATGTACTTGACTTGTCTAAATCTACCTACATCATTCAGTTGAATGTCATACTTGTTATAACCGAGTCTCCTATATATTGCTTCATATTCAAATTGGTATTTCAGTACTATTGATATTCTTCTTTTATAGTTAAGATAAAGCCCCTAAAGGCATAAAATTCCACCATTAATCGCAACTTGAATAAAACACTAAGCATGAATGAATGAAATGCTCAACTTCTCAGAAGGGGATGTAACCTACCTTTGCATTGAATCTAAAAGGAAACCTGAAACGTTGACCGATAATAAAATGTAATACTATATGAAACGACGCATCAATCAAGCCTTACTTTTACTCCCCGTAGGATTTGCTTTTTCTGCCCAGGCACAAGAGAATACACCCAAACCCAACCTCTTATTCATCATGGCAGACCAATGGAGAGGAGATGCTTTGGGTTGCATCGGCAAAGAACCCGTACAAACGCCCTACTTGGATAAGTTAGCTTCCGAAGGAGTACTTTTCACGAATTCAATCAGTTGCTATCCCGTTTCATCTCCCGCACGCGGCATATTAATGAGCGGAATGTACCCGATGAATAATAAGGTAATAGGAAACTGCAACTCTGAGACAGCCCCTTACGGAGTGGAACTGCCGGAAACAACCCATTGCTGGAGCGATGTTCTGAAAGATCAGAATTATCGCATGGGGTATATCGGAAAATGGCATCTCGACTCTCCGTATAAACCTTATGTAGACACATACAACAACCGGGGCAAAGTGGCATGGAACGAGTGGTGTCCCCCCGAACGCCGCCACGGTTTCGACCACTGGGTAGCTTATGGCACTTACGACAACCATCTCCGCCCGATGTATTGGGAAAATACCGCTCCGCGCGACAGTTTCTTCTACGTCAACAAATGGGGACCGGAGTATGAAGTAGACCGTGCCATCGAATTTCTTTCCAAACAGAAAGAAAGCAGTTCACCTTTTGCTTTAGTGGTATCAATGAATCCACCACATACAGGTTATGACTTAGTGCCTGATAAATACAAAGCTATTTATAAAAATCTCGATGTGGAATCCTTATGCAAGGACCGCCCGGACATTCCCGCCAAAGGGACCAAGATGGGAGACTACTTCCGCAACAATATCCGCGACTACTATGCCTGTATAAGTGGAGTGGACGAAAATGTGGGACGGCTGATTGCAGAATTGAAACATTTGAATTTATTCGATAATACCATCGTCGTATTTACTTCCGACCACGGAATATGCATGGGAGCACACAATTCTGCGGGAAAAGATATATATTATGAAGAATCTATGAGGATTCCCGTTATCATCTCCTGGCCACAACAACTGAAACCGCGTGTAGACAAGCACACCATGATTGCTTTCGGAGACATGTATCCTACTCTATTGTCTATGATGGGATTCTCTGAAGACATTCCGCAAGAAGTACAGACATTCGACTTATCCGCCTCCATCCTGTCCGGTAAAGATAACAAGAAGATTGTTCAGCCTTATTATTATATCCAACCGAACAACCCGACTACCGGCTATCGCGGCCTGCGTACTCCCCGGTACACCTTTGCCGTGCATGCCACAAACGGAAACATAGACCGGACAGTGCTCTTCGACCGAAATAAGGATATTTATCAAATGAATAATATAGCTGCAGAAAATCCCAAACTAATACGCTCGTTGAAGAAACAACTTAAAGAATGGTTGATTCAGACAGATGATCCGTTTGCCACTTATCTTCCGGATAGACAAGAATGATTTGGTACCGTTTGAAAATCGATAGTTTTCAATTTATATATCCTCCCATTCTTTTACTTAACACTAAAACTATATTAATCACACAAAAATCAATCACATGAAAAGAAAAAGCAAAAATCGAGTAGGATGGCTTCATTTCTTTGTATTGTCGTTTATCTTTGTCTTTTGTTCTCTTATGCCCGCAACCGCACAGAATGGCATAAAAATTATAGGCAAGATTACAGATAATACCCAGTTGGAAGTTATCGGTGCAAATGTACAGGTCAAAGGCACTACAATCGGTGCCATAACCGACATCAATGGTAAGTACACCATTGAAGTACCGAATGAGAGGTCCGTATTAGTATTCTCTTTCATCGGTTATCAGAAGCAGGAAATCACAGTAGGAAAGAACAGAACCATCAATGTTACCCTAAAAGATGACTCACAAGCATTGGATGAAGTTGTAGTCGTTGCCTACGGTACACAAAGCAAAGCGACATTAACCGGTGCCTTATCTTCTATTGATACTAAAGAACTGATTAAGGCTCCGGTAGCAAGTATCAGCAATGTACTGGCAGGAGCCATGCCGGGCGTATCCACCGTACAGACAAGCGGACAGCCGGGTGAAGATGCCGCCTCCATCTATGTACGCGGTAGTGGCTCGCTAACCGGCAATGCTTCCTCTCCCCTCATCTTGGTGGACGGTGTGGAACGTGAATTCTCACAGATAGACCCGAATGAAATTGAGAATCTCTCCATCCTAAAAGACGCTTCCGCCACAGCCGTATTCGGTGTACGAGGTGCGAACGGTGTAGTTCTGATCACCACCCGTCGGGGAAAATCCGGTAAACCTTCAATCAATGTAAACACCATCACCGGTGTTCAGCAGCCATTGTCCTATGTCCAACAGACCGGAAGCTACGAGTTTGCCCGTTACTGGAACATGAAACAACAAAATGACAGGGTGACGGATAAAGCTACATACTTTACCCGTGAAGCCATAGAAGCTTATCGCACAGGTTCTGATCCCATCATGTATCCGAATACGAAATGGGGAGACTATATGTATAACGACTTTTTCATACAATCCAAAAACAATGTCAACATTTCTGGAGGTAATGAAGCGGTGAAATACTTCGTATCAGTAAGCTACCTGTACCAAAATGGTATCTTGAAGCAATTTGACGCCATTCCTTATGACAACAACTTTAGATACAACCGTTACAACTATCGCGCCAACCTCGACTTCCAACTGACCAAGACCACTACCATGAAAATGAATATCGGCGGCAATGTAGGACAAAAACAAGAACCAAGGGCTTCCAGCGATAACCCATGGGTATATACCCAGATATGGGCACTCCCTTTTGCAGGAGCCGGTATAGTAAACGGAGTACGCACAATGACTCCAGGAGCATTTACCCCTGTGGGGGTAAGCCGTGACGGGTTAAGTATCTATTGGGGACTAGGTTACAACCAAAAGTACAAAACTACATTAAACACCGATGTAGACATCACCCAAAAACTGGATATGCTAACCAAAGGACTTTCTCTTTCCGTAAAAGCCTCTTACGACAACATGTTCGAACTAAACAAATACCGTACCGGTGGTACCGTAGAATCCCAAACAGCCTATTACAAATCATTCATGGGCGACTCGACCAAACCGCAAACCGACCCAGACTATGACAAGACCATTGTCTATATACCCAATGGGACCGTAACTCCACTCAATTATTCTGAAGATTATGCCAGAGACCGTAACTGGTATATCGAAGCCAGAGTTAATTATGACCGTACATTCAACAAAGACCATAAAATCACCGCACTGTTTCTTTACAACCAATCACGCGACTATTACCCGAAAAAATCGGATGGTACGAACGCAGCTTATCAATATATGCCGCGAGGCTATGTAGGTTTTGTAGGACGGGCTACCTACGGATACAAATCCAAATATCTGATAGATGTCAATGCCGGATACAATGGCTCGGAAAACTTTGCTCCAGGCAAGAACCGGTATGGACTGTTTCCCTCCGCATCCGTAGGATGGGTAATGTCCGAAGAGGCATTCATGAAAAAGCAATCTTTGATTGATTACCTGAAATGGAGAGTCTCATGGGGACGTGTAGGTAGCGATACTGGTTCGAGTACCCGATTCATGTATATGCCCGGAGTATGGACGCAAAGCAGCACTTACAGTTTTGGAGTCTCCAATCCGACAGGCAGTCAGGCATACACACTCGGTACGCCGGGAAATATTGATGTCAGTTGGGAAACTGCCGACAAACAGAACTACGGTATAGACTTGAAAATGCTAAAAAACAGACTTTCATTCAGTTTCGACTACTTTACGGAGAAGCGCACCGGAATCCTAATTTCCCCAAACTCCACACCTTCAATTATTGCCACCGGACTTCCGAATCTGAATCTCGGAAAGGTAGACAACCATGGATATGAGATTTCATTAGGCTGGGACCATACGTTGGATAACGGCATTCGCTATTATGCCAACGCCAACATGTCTTTCGCCCGTAACAAAATCATCTATATGGATGAAATTCCTAATAAGTATGACTACATGAACCAAACCGGTGGTTCTACCGAACGTCCTGCCAACGTATACAAATATCTTCGTCTTTACCAATACAGTGACTTCACGAAAGATGAAAGCGGAGAACTGGTGTTGAACCCTTCCCTTCCCCAACCTTCCATAAAGGTATACCCAGGTGATGCCATGTATGACGATCTGAATGGCGATGGAATAGTAGATGGAGACGACAGAATGACGACCGGTTATTCGGAACGACCGGAATATGCGTTTGGTTTCAATGGCGGATTCAACTACAAGGGATTCAACTTCAGCATGCAGTGGAGCGGTGCGGCACATGTCAACAAAATGCTTCAAATAGAATATCGTATTCCATTTACCAATGCTGGCAAGAGAGGATTACTGGACTACTTCTACAAACAAGGATGGACCGAAGAGAATCAACTCGGAGCCAAATACCCGCGCGCTGCGGAGACTTCAGAGACTTGGAACTCGGAAAACTCTACCTTGTGGTTGAGAGATGCCTCGTATATCCGTCTAAAGACTTTAACTATCGGATATACTTTCACCAACAAGCCTTTCCTGAAGGCAATCGGTGCACAAAGCCTCGGACTTTCTCTCAACGGCTATAATCTGCTGACCTTCTCTCCGCTGGACATCTTAGATCCGGAAAGTTTGGGAAACAACATAGGCGCCTATCCGTTGGTCAAAGTCTACAGTGTAGGTGTCAATCTTAATTTCTAAATATCGTACAACAATGAAGAATATCATAACCTTACTTTCAATCTGCCTGGTTTGCATTATCAGTGCCTGCTCAGACCTGACATTCGGAGACAAATTTCTGGGAAGCCAACCCGAGAGTTCGGGCGCGATACTGGATTCTATGTTCAACTCCAAAGTCAATGCAGACAAAGTGTTAACAAGCGCATATACCTTTTTACCCTACGGATTACCAACTGCCGCAGCCCCCAACAATAAGTTAGGAGTAAACATACTCGAGGCCATCAGCGATTTATACCAAAGTTTTAGGAACAATGCTTCCGATGGACCTACCAATCTTTATTACAACGGTTTGTTGAGTGCCAACAATTCGTTGGCCAATTCCGAAGCCTACCGCTATGGTTCGGAACACCAGTATAAAGCTATCCGCTACGCATGGATTTATATCGAGAATGTGTCAAAAGTGCCCGATATGACAGACGATGAGCGCAAAGAGCGAATTGCCGAAGCTAAAATGATTATTGCCCTAAGCTATGCAGAAATGCTCCGCTATGTAGGTGGAGTATGTTGGATCGACCATTCGATAGATCCTAACGAACCAATGAAGTTCCCCCGTATCACTTTTGCCGAAACAGTAAGTAAGATTATAAGCCTACTGGACGAGGCAATCCCCGACCTGAAATGGAAACAGGACGAAATTGAAGACGGACGCATGACTAAGTCTGGTGCTATGGGGCTGAAAATAAGAATACTATTATTTGCAGCCAGTCCGACATTCAACTCCGATGCCAAATGGCATAATCAGGCAGACGAGTATACATGTTATGGCAATTATAGTAAGAAACGCTGGGAAGACGTGATGACTGCCGGACAACTTTTCTTTAGCGAACTGAGCAGAAGGCAAGAATATGCCCTGACCCAACCGACAGAACAGACCGCTCAAGCACGCCGTCTCGCCTACCGTTCGGGATATTATGACCGGGGAGGAACCGAAGTCCTGATTTCAGTCCGCCGCGGATATGACGAAACCACCCATAATCAATTGTTCGACCAACGTCCCTATTCCGGTCCCACACTGAATTATGTAAATATGTTCCCTTGGGCCGACGGAACAGATTTCCCTGAAAACTTCGATTGGAAGAATCCCTCGAAACAACCTTTCTTCCAAGACGGAGAACCCACCCGAGATCCGCGTTTGTATGAGAATGTTGCTGTTCCCGGAGACCGTTATTTTAATGACACACAAGCACCCGTATATACAAATCACCAGAACTACCGTGCTGAAGGCAGTGGATTCCTAATGATGAAATTTATCCTGCAAGCTACAAGCGACCGTCAGAACCGACCAGTCCAATGGCCCTACCTACGTTTGCCAGAAGTGATGTTGAGTTATGCGGAAGCGATCAACGAAGTTGAAGGTCCTAAAAATGCCCTTATCTATGTCAACCAAGTACGCAATCGGGTAGGACTCCCCGACTTACCTTCCGACATCGGGCAAGCAGATTTACGGGAAGCCATCCTGCACGAACGAGCACTGGAATTCGGTTTTGAAGAAATACGATGGTTTGACTTAGTACGATGGGGACGCATAGATGATTTCCGAAAAAAACTGTATGGTCTCTATTCCAAAGGAGATAAAGTGAACAACCCCACTTCCTTTACTTTCGAGCCTTACGAACTGGCCTCGCGTTATTGGGCAAACAACTGGGATAGCAAATGGTATTTGGCACCTATTCCACAAAAAGAGATCAATACGGAATATGGAATGACCCAAAATCCGGGTTGGTAAAAGAATAAAATTAATCAAGTTAATCATATTTTATGAAGAGATATATAATCATAGCATTCATCGGCAGTTTTACAGTTCCTACATTCGCACAGGAACAGGAGAGAGACAGCTTGCCGGATATAGTGCAAATGGGGTATCAGATAGAAATACCCCGAAAGAATGTTGCCGGTTCTGCAAGAAGCGTTGACAGCAAGACACTTGACAAGTCACCTGAAATTGATTTCACCAAAGTACTGTACGGCAAGATAGCCGGGCTGAATGTGTATCAAGGAAGAGGACCTACGGTAGCAAACAATACCCAGCTCCAAATTCGTGGACGCAATCCTCTTATCTTGGTAGACGGTTTTCCACGTGATATATATGATATCACCAATTCGGAGATTGAGTCTGTTCAGGTACTGAAAGATGCGGTTGCATCTGCCCTCTACGGAGTAAGGGGAGCCAACGGTGTCATACTTGTCACTACCAAGCATGGACATGACGATAAGCTGAAGGTCACCGCCAAATACCAGTATGGTATCAGTACGCAATTCCGCAAGCCACAATTCGTAGATGCATATACATACGCCAACAGCCTCAACACAGCATTGACACTCGACGGACTGGAAACACGCTATCAACCCAATGAACTGGAGGCTTTTAGAAATAATTCCTATCCGTATGAGTATCCGAATGTGAACTGGTGGAACGAAGCATACAACAAGACGGCCGACAATCACCGCCTGAACCTGACTTTCGACGGTGGCAGCAACCGCTTCCGCTATTATTCCGTCATCGACTATATGCATAGCAAAGCATTCTATAAGAACAATCAAACTGATGATCGATACAGTACCAAGCCTTCGGATGTACGTCTAAATATCCGTACCAACATTGATGTAGACTTGACTTCAAGTACCTTCTTCAAAATCGGTATCCTCGGAAAAATACAGGAATTCAATAGTCCTTGGTATATTGCCAATGAGGGCAACGATAAATTTGCAGAGATTATCTATGGTACCCCTTCTGCCGCATTCCCCATCCGTCATGCAGACGGAACATATGGAGGAAACAGCACATATGGAGCAAACAACCCTGTTGCCCTGCTCGAAAGTACAGGCAACTGTCGGCTTACCTTCGGAACGCTATTGGCCAATGCTACCCTTAAACAGGAATTAAATGTAGTATTGAAAGGACTTTCGGCAGAGGTATCCATAGCATTCGACAACTCCGGTTCTATGTATGACACAGCTGTTAAAGAATATAAATATATGGATGCACAGGCTTCAATGCTTACCGACGGCACCTTAGTGACAACTCCCATCACTTACGGAAAAAACTCGGAAACTCTGAACCACGGCAACTCCCGATTCAACTCACTTTATATACGCTCCAACATTCAGGCGAAAATCAATTACCTAATGAAAAGGGAAGCACATGATCTGAACGCATCACTTATCTACGAACAGCAATCCTATACTGCCAATGTAAGAAATAACGGGAGCAAAAGGCAATCTGGCTTATTATACGCCACGTATATGTATGACAACCGTTATGCACTGAACGGAGTACTTAACTATTCCGGTACAGCGTATTTGCCAGAAGGTGATCGTTTCCGACTGTATCCGGCGGTTTCTGCCGCATGGATTATATCCAACGAGAAATTTTTGAAGAATGTCGAAGCGCTCAATCAACTCAGGCTATACGCTTCATACGGAGTATCCGGATGGGATGGCAACATGCAACATGAGCTTTATCGGCAGTCCTATGGCAGCACAAACGGTGGAACTTATTATTTCACCGACAATGCCGGAGAATACTACGGACTGGCAGAAGGAGCGCTTCCTGTAGAAAACCTCACAACCGAGAAAATCAAAAAGGTTACATATGGTATGGAAGCCTATATTTTCAACAACCGGCTATCTCTCTATCTGGAAGGATTTTATGAAAGAAGAAGTGATATCCTTATCAATGGATCCTCTTCTGTCTCCGGCATTATCGGTATCGGTGTAGGTAAGTTAAATGCCGGTATCACTGACTACAAAGGATTTGATGCCTCTCTTGCATGGAAAGATCGGATAGGCAAAAATTTCGGTTATAGTATTGGTACTAATCTCTCTTATCTGAATACAAAGATCATTCGCGATGGTCAAGAGTACCAACAATATGACTACTTGTATACCCAAGGAAACCGGGTAGGACAGAGATATGGATTGGAAGTAATCGGCTTTTTTCACGACCAAACAGAGATTAACAATAGTCCTGTCCAGACCTTCTCTACCATCCGTCCGGGAGATATCAAATACAAGGACCAAAATGGTGACAACAAAATCGACGAACAGGATATAGTCAAGATGTTCGGTTCCGACGCACCAAGGTTCTATTTTGGTGTGAATATGTTCGCCTCTTACAAAAACTTCGAGATTTCTGCTGATTTTCAAGGAATGACAGGTGTCACCGCCAATCTGATGGATTCACCATTATACAAGCCATTGGTAGAAAACGGGAATATCTCCCAAACCTTCCTCGACAGGGAGATTCCATGGACACCGGAAACCGCGTCCAAAGCAACCGTACCCCGGCTTACGACTCTTGCGAACGCCAACAACTACCGTGCGAACTCACTGTGGTACAGAGACGGCTCATTTATCAAGCTCAGAGACCTGTATATCTGCTATACATTCCCTAAAGAAATGGTTCGTTTTGCGGATATGAAAGTTTATCTGCAAGGAAGCAACCTCTTCTCGTTGGATAATATCGGTTTCACCGACCCGGAACAGTTAGGGGCAGTATATCCTAATGCACGTACCTACTGGATGGGAGTCAAATTCAACTTTTAACATGAAATACGATTAAGATATATGAAAATTAAACATATTATATTAGCATGCAGTTCTGCCATCATACTCGCATCCTGCAATTTTTTGGATTATGATGAGACAAACGGATTGAACACCCGAGAAGACATTTACCGGTATTTCGATAAGACCAAGCAGATGCTTACCCATGTATACACCTACATGCCGCAGGATTTCGGAGCCATTGGAGGAGCTATGAGAGACTGCGCCAGCGACGATGCCGAATTCGGAGCAACGGGTGGCAACATACAAGATATGACCAACGGTAACTGGTCATCTATCAAAACACGCGATGATAATTGGCGTCTATACGAAGGCATCCGTGCAGCCAATGAATTTCTCCTATCACTAAAAGACGTTGACCTGTCGCGCTACGAATATGACACCAACTACGAGAACTGGGTAAAACAGCTGAATTACTTTCCGTATGAAGCACGTGTTCTTAGAGCCCACTACTTTTTTGAATTGGCACGCAGATACGGTGACATTGCCATGCCGCTGGCTGTTCTGACCACTGAAGAGGCAAACGCCATCAGTAAAACGCCTTTCGAAGAAGTAATCGGATTTATCGTATCCGAATGTAAGGATTGCGCAAACAACCTACCTGTAACATACACCGGCCAGCCCAACAATGAAACCGGACGTATCACCAAAGGGTTTGCCATGGCTGTGAAATCAAAAGCACTGCTATATGCGGCAAGCAAGTTGCATAATCCGTCCAACAGTAAAGATAAATGGGAAGTCTCTGCCAAAGCTGCCTATGAGATTATCCATTCCGGCACATACAGCCTTGACCCAGCTGAAAAGGCAAACAATATTTCTTCACCAGAAGTTGTCCTAATCCACATGAATGGTGCCAGTGCCGCATTCGAACGCAACAATTTCCCGATCAGGTTTACCGAAGGAACACGTGCCACTCCTACCAGTGCCACTTTCCCGTCACAAAATCTGGTAGATGCTTTCCAAACCGTCAATGGCTATCCCGTTACCCTAACCGATAACGGTTGGGAATGTGGAGATCCAGCCTTCAACCCACAACACCCGTATGCCAATCGTGATCCACGTTTCGAACGTACCATCCTTGCCAACGGCATGAAATTCAAGGGTTCGGAAATTGCAGTATATAAAGGTGGAAGTGACTACACTTCTATTTCCGAAGGCGGCTCTCCCACCGGTTATTTCCTGCGGAGATATATCCAAGAAACTACTCACTTCGAAAAGGACAAAGAAGTAGTCAACAAACACCATTGGATTGTCTACCGTTATGCGGAAACCTTACTTACTTATGCAGAATCCATGGTCATGGCATTTGATAATCCTAAATATACAGACAATGAACTTCCGTTGTCTGCAGAATGGGCACTGAATGAAGTCAGAAGAAACGCAGGAATGCCTGATATATCGATCTCTGACCCAGACGAGTTCATGAAGGCATTGCAGAATGAATGGCGTGTCGAGTTCGCTTTCGAGGATCACCGTTTTTGGGACATACGCAGATGGCAGATCGCAGAAAACACCCAAAAGGAACTTTACGGGGTAAGTATCGAACAGGCAACAGACGGCACATTGAAGTTTCAACGGACACTTTATAAAAGCAGAAAATGGAATCAACGAATGTATCTCTATCCTATCCCGCAAAGCGAATTATTTAAAAATGTGAACCTGAATCCCCAAAATACGGGATGGTAACCCATTATCCATTTATACATCAATAATAAAACAATACATTATATGAAAAAGTTATCATTTTATACAATAATATTATACTGTCTGGCAACGGCATGTACACTCAGCCTAAATTCGTGTCAAGAATTCAACATCGATTCTCAAACAGAGTATCCTCCCCTGTTGGAGACCGATGCACAGGAGGAATATAGCATTCTGGCAGAATCACCACGCACGATTGTTTTTAATATCAGTTCCAACACTCCATGGAGAATCAAGAGCGACAAAAGCTGGTGTATTCCCACTCCTGCAATGAGTTCAGCCAGTTCTCTCGTTGCAGAAATCAGTGTCAATATTGAAGAGTACGCAGATGAACAGAGTAACCGTACAGCTACCCTAACCATCACGGCAGACGGAGTGGAAGGGAACAAAGAGATCAAAATTACACAAGCCTCCAAAGGAGCATTGATTGTAACCAGTTTTGCTGAGGATTTTCCAAGTGCAGGAAGCACGGGAACATTCTCTATTAAGGCCAATAAAGCATGGAAAATCATTAATACAGCAGGATGGTTGTCACTCAATGTAGAAGAAGGAACCGGCACTGGAGAGAAAGTTATAATTGAAGCTACTACACTACCAAATACAGGTTTGAAGCGTTCTACAACACTAACAATTACCTCCAACGGAAAAGAAGAGCAAATAGTAGTTATACAAAAGGGAGGAGTCACATTAGAATTTGGAGATATGACTCCGGAAGACCTCATATTCGACGGAGGTATGGATAAAGAAAGCAAAAACTATCTCGTTATTGCAGAAGCCGTTGACTATGAGGTCACATCCGATGCTGCTTGGTTGAAAGTGGAGAAAGATGAAGATAATAACATAAAAGCTATTAGCC
>CAKUYM010000020.1 GCA_934716785.1 uncultured Bacteroides sp.
TTTATTATCATCGGAATCATGCTGACAGGTATCCTCATCGGATATCTTCTACGTAGCAAGCGATTGGCATGGATACATAAAATAATCACTTTCCTGATATGGATGCTGCTATTCCTGCTCGGAATCGATGTAGGCGGAAACGAGACTATCATCAAAGGGCTGCCTACACTCGGAATGGAAGCTGTCATCATTACCTTGGCATCTGTCATAGGGAGCACCCTATGTGCATGGGGGCTATGGCATTTACTATATATAAGGAATAAAGGAAAGGAGACGGAGGCATGAAAGGCAGCGTGATTATTGTCTCTTTCTTTATTCTCGGTACCCTTTGTGGGGTGTATCATCTCATCCCGTATGACTTCACCGACAGCAAACTCAGTTACTATGCCCTCTGCGGACTGATGTTCTGTGTCGGTATCAGTATCGGCAACGACCCCAACACGCTAAAAAGTTTCCGTTCGCTGAATCCCCGGCTGATATTTCTTCCCATCATGACGATACTCGGCACATTGGCGGGATGTGCAGTAGCAGGAGTTTTCATGAGCAAGTGGGGAGCTTCGGACTGTATGGCAGTAGGAGCAGGATTCGGTTATTATTCGCTCTCCAGTATTTTTATTACCGAATACAAAGGCCCGGAGCTGGGAACTATCGCATTGCTTTCCAATATCATGCGCGAAATCATCACCTTACTATGTGCCCCGTTATTAGTGAAGTATTTTGGCAAGCTCGCCCCTATCTCTGTTGGTGGAGCTACAACTATGGACACTACGCTCCCTATCATTACGCGATATTCGGGAAAGGAGTTTGTTATCATTTCCATCTTCCATGGCTTTGTTGTCGATTTCAGTGTTCCTTTCTTAGTAACGCTTCTTTGTTCAATATCATTTTAACAGCAATATAGCATAAAGCACAACAAAATCACATTTCACACCACTCGTATATTACAAAAGCATCAAATTATAGCGCATTTTCATATCAAGAAACATCTCAACTCTTGACTTATATCAAGAAATCAACCTGAATAGAATCTTTTCTTTTCTATTATTTTCGTGTTATAAAACATATCTCTACATTTGCACAGGTAAAAAGAAAGATTAAGAGTTTGAACAATATTTCAATAGGTATTAGATTTGTTTTTAGGAAATAAAAAATAAAATATTAGTATATGAGAGAGAGAAAAGGGTGGATACCGATTATCGGTTTCCACCCTTTTCTTTATATGTATCTTGATGCTATTTAATAGTCACCATCGTAGCGCCAAATCCGTACTCTTGAAAAGAGGCATCCTGATAGCGGCAATTGCTGTACTTCCGTTTCAACTCGTCAATGATAGCTTTCCGGAGCACTCCATCCCCTTTCCCGTGAATAAAGACAATCTTCTGTTCGCGCTTATTCTTATAGATTTCCATCACTTCGCGAAACTTATCCAACTGATAATTCAACATCTCGGCATTGCTCATTCCTTGAGTATCATCCAACAAGGCGTCGAGATGAAGGTCTATCTCCACTATTCCGCTTTTTCCGCCGCGAGCATGAGCTGGCTTCACGACAGGTTGCGACTTCGGTTTGTCCGCTGACTTCTTTTGCAACAAGGCAACCTGAATCTCCTCCGCCGATACATACACTTGCTTAGCCGGCTGGTCATCTTTCACGATATTGTAAATCAATGCAGGCTCTTCAAAAAAGTCGGAAGCACTGAAAGTATGAAGTTTGTAGAACTTCACCGTATCAATGCGTATCTCCACACTGACGGCAGGCTTGATAGCGGCGGGCTTGCCGTCCTTGAAAGCAATCAGTTGCACAGCCACCCGCTCCATATCGTTCAGCGCATCTTTCGCAAACTCCTCCATCAGCAGTTTTGTATTAGGCTCTATCAAGCCATGCGAACGATTCTTCCATGCTTTTCCTTCCGCGCTCAAATAGGTATAATACAGATAGTAATTGCTATCGTTCACCAAATACGCCTCAAAAGGGGTGGTCATCATCGCCTTCGCATCCACAGGCACATAAGCAAGGAATATGTTCAGCGTATCTCCGCCACGCACCTCCGGCTGGCGCTGAATAACGGGCATTTCCGGTTTCGACGGCTTCACCGGTTCCTCCTGTCTGGGTGTCGACGAACCCGATTTACGCTTTATATTATAGTCGTCCGTGTCAACCACCACACACTCACGTATCGGCATCGGGATGTCAAAACCATCCTCATCTTCCACCAAAGCAAAATCCTTTCCCTGGAATCCTGTTACGATCCCGCCGCCTACCTCACTGAGGAAGCGTACCTTATCTCCTATTTTCATTATTGCATATCTTATTTAAGTTCAAACTAAAAAACATATGGCAAAGATATATATTTCCATCAATTTAAACTCTTCCTAAAAAAGATATGTATCTGTTTTTTTCTTTATCCAGCGCAGATTCATCGATGCAATCGCTCTTGCGAAAACAAGAATGCTCGATTATCAGACTTCCTTTTTTAGTGGATTTGCTCCAATTACCCACGACGTGCCCTTCATGCAGGATTATCGGGTAAAACAATCCGTTATTGGTAAATGCTTTCGAATAATGCTCCAAAGGCAAAACATCCGTCCGGTCTTTATAGCCGAGCAGATATTCGTCATAAGAAGGCAGGAGATGCAGACAACCGGACACTTTGCCACGGGTTCGCGAAGAACTATGGAGATACCATGTCCGGCCATTCCATTGCTCAGCGGTCAGCTCCGATTCTATCAGCCAGACCGCCTGCCGGGCTTCCGTTGCCGACAATCCCGACCACCAAACGAAATCCTGCAAAGCAGCCGGAGCATGACTGCGGAAATAGCTCCGCGCCAGACGAGCCAGAGCCTCATCTTTCGTCAGTTCGGGCATCGGCGGCACGCGTTCCTCCAAAAGCGCATACGTGCACTTTCCTTCCTTATCCTCTCCGCTACATACAATGCCCACCTGTTCGGCACGTGTCATGAATCGAGCCATACGATGATTATCTGCCTGAATCCCCGAACGGCTGAAATGTTCGGCAATCTCCTGCCGCGTCAGACTTTTCCGCCCACTAAGAATCTTTTCCAACAGGTCATTGCTCTTCGTATAGAGTTCTTCGGAAATTCCCAAATCATATCCTTTTGCATATGACTCATTAGCCGCCATAATGCGCTCGGCAGAGAGTTTCAGCATCCAGCGGATATCCTCGGCAGCCACCAAGTGCCATGTAGGTCGCATCACGTGGGTGCGCAGAATCTCACCTTTTGCCAATGCCTTTTCTACCTTCTGAAGCGTTGCCGATTTCAAACGCATTCCTACCGCCCACTTCACCATGGGATAATTCTGTGCCTGCATAGCTCCCATCCAAGATACAAGCTCTTTTGGTTGGCTGAAAAGAGGATTCAATAATTGCTGGTTTCGCAAACGGATATCCGGTATTTTCATTTCTGTTCTTTTTAACTTGTTTTCTTTTTCAATATGATTGTAATTTGTCACGAATATAGCATTATTCCGGATATGATTGCATAGATTCTCATTAAAATCATGCAGTTGCAACTATTCTGACGGAAAATTCTCATAAAGATATATTTCATAGGCAAGCTTCTCATCATTCTCTGATATATATGGGCGTTGGTCAATAATACTGCAAAAAAACAATTTTCCCAAGCAATATTTTGCGTTATCCTTTATTTAATGGAATGAGGAGCACTCGAAAAAGAAACATTAATTTTATAGGAAATGAAAACAATCAAGACGTTAGCATTAGCAGCCATCATCATTAGCATGGCATCATGCGCCAGCACACAGAAAGAACCAATGGTTGGTGCATTCGACAAAAGTACGAAACTCACGGAAGCGGAAGACTCCCTCTTCAAGGCAGTAGTCCTTTCGCACAGCGACTTGCAATTGAGACCTCTCAAAGTATCACGCCAAGTGGTGGCTGGCATGAACTATCGCTACGAGTGCGTGGACAAAAACAAAAAGAAAGTGGAGGTTATCGTTTACGAACCGCTCCCAGGACAGGGTGATGCCCGCATATTGAGCATCGATGGAAAGGAATATACAAGGAGGTAGACTACTGCCTTCTTAGTGATTTTAGCCTTGATATAAATGAGGCATTCGTATATTCATCAGGAACATGCAGCCAAGAAGAATGGCTGCATGTTCCTGTATCTTCGGTAAACTTAATACATCAGTGTTTTACCATAAGATAAGTTTGAGCTTTAATCTTGAGCCTATTGAGCCAATATATAACAATCTGGACAGGGCTACTAAGAAAGATTTCAAAGAATCATTTCTCATGTTCTCATCTTTTTTGAGATAAACAGCAGATAGCTAATGGCATAGGTAATGAGAAATAAATCCTAAAAATGGCGTTTCTCATCATTTTCCCGCCTAAAGGCATCAAAATTATCCATTTCTCATGGCGTTCTATGTTTTTCTCATTATCTGTTATGTATTTCTCATTATCGCCCTTCTTTTTATCCCCCCATCTTTTTATCACACTTCTTTCTTCCCTCATCCCCCGACTGACCTTACTTATATCTTACTTTATACGACAGCAAGCCATCATCAGTATGAAAGCAAGTAAGTATTAATGTGCTGTCCTATAAGTATTATCGTTTCATTGAAGCTATATCACAACCGTTGCACTGTAGTGCAACGATCTATCCACTGTAGTGCAACGATCTGTTCACCGTAGTGCAACGATCTATGCACTACAGTGGAACGATAGCAATGAAGCCTACATGACACGACGATAAAGCCTGAATGACACAATGATGTCGGCTACATGGCACGATGATAAAGGTCACATGACAGCCAACCTGCATTCAATCAGAAGCCGGATAAGGATAGATACCATAAGAAATGGATCCGTTAAGCCATGAGAAATAAATTCGTTAAGTATGAGAAATGGAATAAACCAACATCCTTTTTACGAAAAACAATGAGAGATACGATTTTGAGGATGTAATTCTCATTGTCCATATAGCTAATTATCTGTTGTTTATCTCAAAAAGATGAGAACATGAGAAATGAATATCAAAAATATGCGTTAGTGGCACCGTGGATACGCTTACGGATCATTAAAGATGGATTGTGAGAATCTAACAAGATGCATAAGGTATGTGTTTTTAACATTTGCATATATGCTTTATTTTACTTCAACCGGTTTGCATTATTCCGGTAAAATCCATCCGTATGTGGACAACTTTCTGTATTTTTGTCACCGAAAACCTCAAAAAGATAGAAATGATGCTCTATAAACTCATTGCGCCTTCAGTGATAAAAGCAACGATTCAGTTGCCGGCTTCCAAAAGTATCAGCAACCGTGCATTAATTATCAATGCATTAGGTAAAGGTATCTATCCACCCGAAAACTTATCCGATTGCGATGACACGCGGGTGATGATAAAAGCCCTTACCGAAGGAAAGGAGACTATTGATATCATGGCTGCCGGAACAGCCATGCGCTTTCTGACCGCCTATCTGAGTGTGACTCCGGGAGAACGTACCATCACCGGCACCGCACGTATGCAGCAGCGTCCGATACAGATACTGGTCAATGCACTCCGCGAGTTAGGAGCTGATATAGCATATGTGGCCAATGAAGGATATCCGCCGTTACATATCAAAGGAGCTGAGTTGAAGGGGAATGAGATTACATTGAAAGGAAATGTCAGTTCCCAATATATATCCGCCCTGCTGATGATAGGTCCGGTACTTAAAGATGGGCTGACCCTGCATTTGACCGGAGAGATTATCTCCCGCCCCTACATCAATCTGACCCTGCAACTGATGCAGGATTTCGGAGCTAAAGCAACATGGACTTCTCCGAATAGCATCTCCGTTGCTCCGCAGCCCTACCGGAGTGTTCCTTTCAAGGTGGAAAGCGACTGGAGCGCAGCTTCTTACTGGTATCAGATTGCGGCATTATCCGCCCAAACGGAAATCGAGCTATTGGGATTGTTTCATAACAGCTATCAGGGAGACAGCCGGGGAGCGGAGGTTTTCTCACGCTTAGGGGTGACAACTGAATTTACTCCGCAAGGTGTCAAACTGAAAAAGACGGGGGGAGCACCGGAAAGACTGGAAGAAGACTTCGTTGACATTCCCGATCTGGCACAGACATTCGTTGTCACTTGTGCCTTGATGAATATTCCTTTTCGTTTCACAGGACTGCAAAGTCTGAAGATAAAAGAGACTGACCGCATTACCGCTCTGAGAAACGAACTTAGAAAATTGGGATATGTAATTGAAGAAGAGAACGACAGCGTACTGATGTGGAATGGTGAACGATGTGAACCGGAGGAGACACCCGTCATTGCCACTTATGAGGACCACCGGATGGCAATGGCATTTGCGCCGGCTATTATCCGCCACCCGAACATGCTGATTGCCGATCCGCAAGTTGTCTCCAAGTCCTATCCCGGCTATTGGGAGGATTTGAGACGAGCCGGGTTTACGGTTGTAGATGAAGGCTAATCGTAGCCACATTGTAAATGAAAGCTAATCGTAACTGCCGAGTGCTGACATTTACCATAAATACCTACCGGAGACAAACCGTGTCCACTATTTTTCCAACATATATTATTCTAAATAATAGCAACTTGCTTGCAAACATGCAAGGTTCACGCCATGTAAGATTCTTCTAAGATTAAACAAATAATGGCAACGTACCAAGTTCTTCCAGAACTTGGTACTGCCATGAAATGCCGGTATTTAAGTCCTAAAGTCGAAAATATACTACTTTGCGATACGATATGTACTACCCGTTTTCTACCCGTTTTGTGCTTGTCATCCCCTGTCTGCAATTGACCCCAAATTGTAATACATAGAATTAATAAAAGGGCATATTCATATAAAAATCAAATATTTACCACAAATTATTATGTTTTAGAACACAAACAGGTGGTATTAAACGATATTTTCCTGTAAACGAGCAATATATATTAAAACATATTATATATTTGTATTGTTGATCTTAATCCATAAATCGTCATAGTTCTGGAAGAACTTATTAAAAGGGCATTCCGGAGGCTATGAAAAAACTTTAAATCCAATATTATGTTAAAACAACTAAAGTCAGTTAGCATGTTGTTGTTCCTACTGACAGTGTCGGCAGGAACCGTCTATTCGGAAACCGGTGAAAGCACCTTGAATGTTTCCGTTGTACAGCAGGGTACTACTTGCAAAGGTGTCGTAAAAGACGCAGTAGGTGAAACCATTATCGGCGCATCCGTTGTAGTCAAAGGCACGACGAACGGTACAATCACCGGACTTGACGGTGATTTCTCTCTAAACAATGTGAAAACCGGAGACATTATTGTCATTTCTTTTGTTGGGTATCAGACCCAAGAAGTCAAATTCACCGGACAATCATTGAATATCATTCTGAAAGACGACACTCAGAAACTGGACGAGGTCGTTGTCGTAGCCTTCGGTACACAAAAGAAAGTGAACGTGACAGGAGCTGTATCCACCGTGGGAGCGAAAGAAATTTCAGCACGCCCTGTCAACTCTACCATCGAAGCCCTGCAAGGTGTGGTTCCGGGCATGAACATCTCTACCGGTGACGGTGGCGGCTCTTTAGGTTCGGACAAAAAATTCAACATTCGTGGCGTCGGTACGATTGGCGCAGGATCGAAAGTAGAACCATTGGTACTCATTGACGGCATGGAAGGAGACATGAATGCCATCAATCCACAGGATATTGAGAATATTTCTGTACTGAAAGATGCAGCAGCTTCTTCTATTTATGGTTCTCGTGCACCGGGTGGAGTTATCTTGATCACGACAAAAAAAGGCAAATCAGGAAAGACTGTAGTCAACTATAATAACAATTTCCGTTTTGTATCTCCACTGAATATGCCAGAAATGGCTGATTCTTATAATTTTGCCTTAGCTATCAACGACCAGCTGACCAATGGCGGGCAAACACCGATGTACAGCACAACAAAACTTCAACAAATCCAAGACTTCCAAGCCGGAAAGGGTACGCAATATATGTGGCCGACTGATGCCGGAAGATGGAATTCATTCGATGATCCTCAGCGTCAGGATGTAATGCCTGCCGGCAACACCGACTGGCTAAAGACATTATTCGGCAACAGCTTCACTCACGAACATTCATTGAGTGTAAACGGTGGTACGGATAAGATACAATATTATCTGTCGGCCAACTATCTCGACCAAGGCGGTCTGTTGAAATTTGGAGACGACAACAAACAGCGGTATGCCTTTACCGCCAAAATCAACGCTGATCTGACAAACTGGTTAAAGATCAGTTACAGTATGCGCTTTAACCGCACAGACTATGCGGCTCCGTCATTTGCCGGTGGAGATATCAAGAGCAATGTATTCTATTTTGACGTATGTCGTTACTGGCCGGTCATTCCTGTTGTAGATCCCAACGGATTCTACACCGTCGAGTCCAAAATTTATCAATTGACCGAAGGCGGGCGCTACAAATCACAAAAGGATGTCATGGCACACCAACTCGCCTTTATAGTAGAACCCGTCAAAGACTGGAAAATCAATGTAGAGCTGAACTACCGCTCCAACTATAACTTTGACCATACCGACTATCAAACCGTCTATGGTTATGACGTCAACAAAGATCCTTATATAATAGCCAACCAAACCTCCAGTGTAACAGAATATGCATACAAAAGCAATTTCTTCAATCCGAACATCTTTACCGAATATAACAAGGCATTGGAAAACGGACACAATTTTAAGGTAATGTTGGGCTTTCAAAGTGAACTATTCAAACAACGTGACATTACCGCTTCACAAGACGGTATCATGTCGGGAGTCGCCACGTTGAACACCACCCAGACAAATGCACAGAACAGAGGCGGATACAGCGAATGGGCAACCGCCGGTTTCTTCGGACGTCTCAACTATGATTACAAGGGACGGTATCTGGCAGAAGTCAACATGCGTTATGACGGAACTTCACGTTTTCTCAGAGAAAACCGTTGGAATTTATTCCCGTCATTCTCGGCAGGATGGAATATTGCCCGTGAAGCATTCTTCGAAGATCTGACCGATTTGATTGGAACGCTTAAGATACGTGGCTCATGGGGCGAACTGGGTAATCAGAATACAGACAACTGGTATCCATTCTATCGCACCATCGACATCAACAAGAATCAATGGGGCAATTACGCGTTAGGCGGCTGGCTGGTAAACGGCGCGAAGCCGAATATATCCAAAGAATCTGCCTTGGTGTCCTCGCTATTGACTTGGGAAAAGACACAGACTTTGGATATAGGTTTTGACCTGTCAATGCTCAACAATCGCCTGAATGTGACATTCGACTATTTCCAACGTAAATCCAAAGATATGGTAGGTCCCGCTCCCGAGCTTCCCAATATCTTGGGTATTGATGTTCCTAAGGTAAACAACCTCGACATGACATCCAAAGGTTGGGAAATACAGGTTAACTGGCGTGACCAAATCCGTGACTTTAAATATGGAGTCACTTTGTCGCTATCAGATAATCAAGTAGTCATCGACAGATATCCCAATCCGTCAAACACCATTCTTGATAAGGACAACAAGAATACATACTATGCCGGTGCTCATGTAGGTGACATATGGGGCTTCAAGACCATAGGCATAGCAAAGACCGACCAAGAAATGAAAGACCACCTTGCCAGTATGCCCAATGGGGCGCAAGATGTACTGGGTTCGGGCTGGGGAGCCGGTGATGTGATGTATGCCGACTTGAATAACGACGGTCAGATAAGCAGGGGAAACAAGACTCTTGGTGACCATGGCGACTTGAAAAAGATCGGTAACAGCACACCACGCTATAACTTTGGTTTGAATCTGGATGCAGCCTATAAAGGTTTCGACCTGAAACTATTCTTCCAAGGAACCCTGAAGCGTGACTATATGCCGGATAGCGGTTCCACCATGTTCTGGGGAGCAGTGGGCTACTGGCAGACCAACTTCTTCAAACCGCACTTGGACTATTTCCGCGGAACAGATACAACGAATCCGTTAGGTCCCAACTTGGGCGGCTATTATCCGCGTCCTTTAGAGAACGACAGAAACCGTAACCCACAGACTCGCTATCTGCAGAATGCAGCATATTGCAGACTGAAAAATATGACTTTAGGCTATACATTGCCCGTCTCACTGACCAAGAAGTTCTGCATAAACAATCTCCGTTTCTTCGTTTCGGCAGAAAATTTATTCACTATCACCAGTCTGGCCGATACATTTGACCCCGAAACTGTGGGCATCGGTAACTGGGACGGATGTACCTATCCGCTGTCCAAGACTGTATCATTCGGTTTAAGTGCAACATTTTAAATGAGAAACAATTATGAAAAAACATATCAAACTTTTGACAATAGGAACATTGCTATTGAGCGGACTGACCGGTTGCAATGATTTTTTAGACAGAGAACCGTTGGATAAGGTTATTCCTGAGAAATATTTCGCATCTGAAAGCGATTTAGCCGCTTACACCATCAATGCTTATCCGTTCGAGACTGTAACGGATGCATATGGCATCAACTTCTTCGGTAAAGACAATGATACCGACAACCAAGCCAGTGGAGACTCGCCGGCATTCTGGATACCCGGACAAAAGAAAGTGCCGTCGGGCGAAGGAGAATGGGACTGGACTAAAATACGTTCCTGCAACTATTTCTTTGATAACACCTTGCCCAAATTCGAAGCAGGTGCCATCACCGGCAATCTGGACAATGTAAAACATTACATCGGAGAAATGTACGTAATCCGGGCATACAATTATTATAAAATGCTGGCATCTTTAGGAGATTTGCCTATCATCACCACAGCATTGCCGGATGTAGAGGAGACTTTAATAGAAGCCTGCAAGCGACAACCACGCAATAAAGTGGCACGCTTTATTTTGGACGATCTGCAGAAAGCGACAGAATTATTACTTGACAAAGCACCCGGAGGCAAGAACCGCATCAGCAGGAATGTAGCACATTTACTGCGCGCACGTGTAGCCCTCTTCGAAGCAACTTGGGAAAAGTACCATAAAGGAACGGCATTCGTACCCGGTGGAAAAGGATGGCCGGGCAACCCTGCCGACATAAGCGATTTCAATATCGACACGGAAATAGCTTACTTTCTTGACGAAGCCATGAAATCCGCCAAAGTGGTGGGCGACTATATCGTCGGGAAACTGGCAGAAAACACCGATACTCCCGAAGGGATGAATGCCAGTCTGGTTTCCATCAATCCTTACTACACCATGTTCTGTGACGAGAATATGGAAGGATATGATGAAATCCTGATGTGGAAACAATTCAAGGAAGGATTGGTGACAAGTAATCTGCAAATGGAGCTGGAGCGCAACGGTGGCGGTTCCGGATGGACTCGTGGCATGGTCAACTCTTTCCTGATGCGCAACGGACTTCCAATCTATGCCAACGGTTCCGGTTATGACCCGGATTGGGAAAAGAAAGGAGTCAACTCCACTTTACAGAATCGCGACTCACGTATTGTTATCTTCACCAAAAAACCGGGCGATGCCAATACGACAGATGAAGGAGATGTAAATTATTATGGCACTGACGGCACCCCCAGCTACTGTTCTATCCGTTTCATCTACGGTGACAAGGGAAGTCTGGCGACAACAGGTTTCATCATCAAGAAAGGTAAACATTATTCCAGCCATATGGCCAATGACCATAGCGCAGGAACATCCGGCGGCATTGTTTTCCGTGCAGCGGAAGCTCTATTGATCTATATGGAAGCTTCGTGCGAGAAGAATAACGGTAGAATAGATGCGACAGCGGACGGATATTGGAAAGCTTTGCGTCGGCGTGCCAAAGTGGATGAAGACTATAACAAGACAATTGCCGCTACGCAAATGAGCGAAGAGGCCAAAGGAGATTTCGGTGCTTATTCTCACGGGCAATTGATAGATGCTACCTTATACAACATTCGCCGCGAACGTCGTAATGAGCTTTGCGCAGAAGCTTTACGTTGGGAAGACCTGAAACGCTGGCGTGCATGCGACCAGTTAATATCCAAGCCTTACCGCGTAGAAGGAATGTTGTACTGGGGAAGCGACTATGAAAGTCAACTGGCTGACTTATGCAAAGTAGATCCTGCCGAAGGCAATATGTCTTCCTCCAGTTTAAGCAATTATATTCTTCCATACGAAAAAATCACGAAGAATAACTTGATTGCAGGGCAAAGCGGTTTTCTCTTTACTCCGGCTCATTATCTGAACCCGATAGGCATGGCTGTATTCCGCCAAACGGCTTCGGACAAAGATGACTTTACAAGTTCTGTGGTTTATCAAAATCCGGGCTGGAAGATTGAAGGAGATACCGGTGCGCAGCCTGTAGAATAATAAAAAAGATAAAGGCTAAGTTTATGGATTTCATAAATTAAATCGACCTTATTACACTTATATTGTTAGCCATTATCTGAATATCTGTCATTCAAGACATAGTGAGCAATCCCCTCTCCGACAACAAGGAGTTCTCACTATGTACTGAATGACAGTTTGTTTTTAGAAAGACTTTTCATTCGCCATCTTCCACATATTAAGGAAAGACGCTTTGGTGATTTCCACCACCTTGTCCCAGTTCAAACGGTCGGCATGATCGGAGGGCTGATGATAATCGGGATGTCCGTCCGTGTGATACCATATAATAGGAATGCCTACCTTGGCAAATGTCCCGTTGTCACTTCCGCCTATCGGATTGTCCCAAGCACGGTAGTCGGGCTCCAAGCGCAGGTCATATTTCTTGATGTCCTCTTTCAGCCAGTCGCCGAAAGCCGGATGGGAAGCCGTATAAAAGTAGACGACATGCCGGGGCTGTTGAGGTTTGTTATTCCTGCCAATCATGTCAAAGTTCAGATAGCCCTTAATCTGAGAAACAAAGGGGCAAGTCTGGACAAAATACTTAGAGCCGAGCAGGCCCTTTTCTTCCCCGTCCCAGAAAGCGAAGATTACATTCCTTTCCGGCTGTTGTCCGCCGGCAACAAACGCACGGGCTATTTGCAGCACTGCCGATACACCGGATGCATTATCATCGGCTCCATTGTAAATCTGATCCCCATCAAGCGCAGGGTCTACTCCCAAATGGTCGAAATGCGCGCCTACTATCACATATTCTTTCGTATTCTTACCGGGAATCATCCCCAATACATTTCTCATGGAAAGCTTTTGATGAACTTCTTGTTTCAGCCTGACTATGGAATCGGGATGAACCTCCAGACGTCCTTTCTTCTGACGTTCCTTGCGATAGGCTTCGAAAGGCTGGAAGTAGCTGTCGTTTAAAGGCTGCACACCCATCCATCGCAATAAAGAAGCAATGTATTCCGAGGACACATACGAACCGTGAAAACCAGCTTCACGTCCCTGCAGTTCATCACTCGCCAAGAACTAGATAGTAGCCTCAGCAGAAGAACGATTGATGGCGTTCAATCCTTTCTCCACAGGAGATTGGGCAAAAGTGATGTTGCCAACAAACAATAATGCCAATAGTAAACAAAGATTTTTCATAGTATTTCCATTTTTATGCTAATTAACTCATTGTATTCAGTTCACTTGCCAACGCTTCTTCTCCAATATGGACTTATCGCAATCTGCCTCTCCCGGATTGTCTCCGTATGAAATTACAAATCTCCCATAATACTGGGGATATTCCGAGATATCGGCCAACACGTTAAATACGTTGTCCAACTGAATCTTATCCAATTGGTTAGAATGGCAATCAAGACTCCTCAAATGATTATCTTCCGGAATCAACAGACTTGTCAGTTGGTTATTATTACAGTTTAAGAGTTGCAGTTCCTTATTATTCGAAACATCAAGTTCGGCTATCGCATTGGAGCTACAGTACAATTCGGTCAGTGAAGTCAACTTATCAAGAAAGTCCAACTTTTGGAATGCGCATCCTTCAATATGCAATGCGCTAATCACATTCTCATCATCAACCTCCAATGCCGACAACAATGCCGTATCGGTTATTCTGACAGAACGTAATGCCGGCAACCCCTTCAATGAAAGTGAAGATATCCCATTGCCTGCACAATACAATGAATTCAAAAGCTCGCAATGTCCAAACTTTATAGAAGTCAGCTTCGGATTGGTGTATATATCTGCCATTCCCAGATTTACGCACTCGTCTATATGAAGCGTTTCCAATTCGTCCCAGTTTCCGATATTCATATACTCCAGATTAGGACAAGAGGAGTTTAAGTCCAGCTCTTTAGTTGCATGGATACTATTCAGATCAATCCTTTTCATCTTAGGCAGATGCCCCAACCGGATGTCACTTACCGAAGTCAATAATCCACTCACAGCAAAAGATTCCAGTTCTTCCGCCCACACTCTCACCGTAAAGCTTTGAGAAAGCTTATATCTATACCGAATCGGAGCATTATCCGGTTTCTCTATTTTCTGCAGTCGTCCGTCTCCCCATTCGATAGCCACTCTTCCGCCACCGGCATTTATCTCCAGTACTTTCCATTCTCCGGTAGCATCTACCACGAACTGAATCGTATTCGCATCAGTAAGCACTGGTATATCAAAATCATCACCAAACACACTTTTATCATCATCGGAGCAGGAAGAAAGCCCCAAGAACAAACATAGTCCTATCAAACATAACAGCAGTTTCTTTTGTTTCATCGCACAAATACTTTTTAATTAGCAACTCACAAAAGTAAGAAAAGAAATAGATACCCATACACGTTAGAATACAAATTTATAAGTAACTTTGCAGAAATTTGATTTAGTACGATTATGTGGATACTCATTATAAGTCTGGTGTTGCTGGGTGTTGTCGCACTGATAGCCGGAACTATCCGCAACAGAAGACTGCAAAAGAAGATAGAGAGAGGCGAACTGGACCGAATGCCGGAAGTGAAGGAAGTAGACATAGAATGCTGCGGACAACACGAGGTATGCGAACGGGACAGTCTGCTGGCAGCCGTCAGCAAGAAAATCGAATATTACGACGACGAGGAGCTGGATCAGTTCATCGGGCGCGAAGGAAATGCATACACGGACGAAGAGACGGATATGTTTCGGGATGTGTTGTACACCACCAAGGATGACGAAGTGGCAGGATGGGTGCGCAGTCTTCAGCTTCGCGGCATCGAATTGCCGGACGACCTCAAAGATGAAGTATTCCTTATTATCGGAGAAAGAAGACTATGAACCTACTGCAATATACATTCTTTCAACATGCCCTGTTGGGGAGTCTGCTGGCAAGCATCGCCTGCGGGATTATAGGTACGTACATCGTCACCCGCCGTTTGGTATTTATCAGTGGCGGAATCACCCACGCTTCCTTTGGTGGCATAGGCTTGGGACTGTTTGCGGGAATATCACCGATACTTTCCGCTGCCGTTTTCTCCGTGCTATCCGCCTTCGGTGTCGAATGGCTCAGCAGGCGAAACGATATGCGCGAAGATTCTGCCATTGCCGTATTCTGGACATTGGGAATGGCATTGGGTATCATGTTCAGCTTTCTGTCATCCGGATTCGCTCCCGACCTATCAGCCTATCTATTCGGGAATATCCTGACTATCAATGAGGCGGATTTATGGATGCTCGGCATATTGGCACTGGTACTGGCGGTATTCTTCTACCTGTTTATCCGCCCTATTGTATCCATCGCTTTCGACCGCGAGTTTGCACGTTCACAGAAGATTCCTGTTGAGGTATTCGAGTATGTGCTGATGATGTTTATTGCACTGACCATTGTGGCTTGCCTGCGCATGGTGGGCATCGTATTAGCCATCTCCCTTCTCACTATTCCGCAGATGACGGCAAATTTATTCACCTATAGTTTCAAGAAAATCATATGGCTGTCCATCGTTATCGGCTTCTTGGGATGCCTTGGCGGCTTGTTCATTTCTTACCATTGGAAAGTTCCTTCGGGAGCTTCCATTATATTCTTCTCTATCCTGATTTATGCTGTCTGCAAAATAGGAAAGAGTTGTTGCAGGAAATAGTCATCATAATAGAATCATAATAGATTAGCATATGGAAATCAAGATTCAATCATTGGAAAATATCCATGAAGCAGCACGCGAGTTTATCGCTGCCATGGGAGATAATACTGTATTTGCCCTATACGGCAAGATGGGAGCCGGCAAGACGACATTTGTCAAGGCACTCTGCGAGGAGCTGGGTGTAGAAGACGTGATCAGCTCCCCTACTTTCGCCATAGTCAACGAGTACCGTTCGGACAAGACAGGAGAATTGATTTACCACTTCGACTTCTACCGCATCAAGAAGTTGAGCGAGGTGTATGACATGGGATACGAGGATTATTTCTACAGCGGTGCCCTTTGCTTCATCGAATGGCCGGAACTCGTAGAAGAGCTGCTCCCCGGTGATGCCGTGAAAGTGACGATTGAGGAATTGGAAGACGGAAGCAGGGTTATCAAGCTATGACCGGACAATACATCGTACAAGGAATCTTTGTGCTGGCAGGAACTGTATCCCTGCTGGCATCATTGTTCAACTGGAACTGGTTCTTCACAACGCGCAATGCGCAGACCATTGTCCGGAATGTAGGGCGAAACCGGGCACGGCTGTTTTATGGCATATTGGGGATTATCATCATCGGCATGGCTGTGTTCTTCTTTGTGGAAACTCGAAAAGCTATAGGAGGATAATTTCTTTTTGAGAATCTGATCATAGCAACTGCCGTGATTTCATCTCCAAATACTTATTAATCACATCAATCGAAAGATTTTCCGGTGTAGTCAATAAGGAATAGATGCCGTTCTGCTTCAAGGTAGTGACAATCAACCGCTTTTCATAAGCGAACTTTTCCGCAATCACATGCTGGTAATAACTTTCTGTGTCTTTTGCAGGAGTTGCAATATATGCTTTCAAGTCAGCGTCCTCGAAAAAGACAACGAGCAGACGATGCCGGTGATTCAGTTGCTTCAAATAAGCCAACTGCCTGTCCATGCCGGACATATTGGAAAAATTGGTATATAGCACCAATAAGCTCCGCTTACTGACATGTTTGTTCATATGCACACAAAGAGACGAAAAATCGGTTTCGCCGAAAGTAGTCTTCTGGCTGTAAAGTTTTTCAAGCAATGTCTGCATATGCCCCGGTTGCTTGGCAGCAGGGACGAAGGTATCGAAATGCTCGTCAAAAGTAACCAGACCGGCTTTATCCTCTTTCCGCATTGCCACATACGAAAGCACCAACGAGGCGTTTATCGCATAATCGAGCAAAGTCATTCCACTAAAAGCCTGCTGCATCACCCTGCCCTTATCTATCACATTATAAATTTGTTGTGAACGTTCGTCCTGATACACATTCACCATAAGCTCATGCCTCCGGGCACTCGCTTTCCAGTTTATCGTACGGTAATCATCCCCTTTTACATACTCCTTTATCTGCTCGAACTCCGTATGATGACCTATCCGACGGATACGCTTTATCCCCAATTCGGTCAGGTTGTCGCTTATAGCCAGCAATTCATACCGATGAAGCATCAGATAAGACGGATATACTTTTATATCCTGCGGCTCACCGCAAGTATATCTACGAGAGACCAAACCGATCCGCCCGGTTACGAACACCCGGATATACCCGAATGAATAGATTCCACGGCGAGTAGGCCGCAACCGGTAATTGACAGTCTTTCCCTCTTTTGCTCGGAGAGTCACACGAAAGTCAATATCGCGCCTTTGAAATATAAACGGGATTTCGTCAATGATTTCCAAGAAGACAGAACGCGGGTAACTGCTCTCCACCCGAATGCTTACTTCGTTATCGTCGCCATTGGAAAAGCGGTCGGCACAATGGCGGAACGCCTGAATGCCCCGAACACGATAAAGCAGATAACCATCTGCCAATACAGTCAGGGAAAAGACAAAAAGCGCCCACTGTCCGATAGTAAAAAGCGGAGCAAAGGCGTATCCACTACCCAATAGAAGGATAATTACGACAAGGGCAATATAGAAACGACGGGTTAAATACATTTACTTGGGAACTTCTACCTTATCAATCAGCCGCTGCGTCACTTTCACTGGAGAATAGCCTTCCATTTCAGCTTCCGCTGTCAAGATAAGGCGATGTTGAAGCACATAAGGAGCCACAAACTTAATGTCTTCCGGTGTCACAAAATCTCGTCCTTGCAAAAGGGCGTATGCTTTAGAGGATTGAAGCATGGCGACAGATGCACGTGGAGAAGCCCCCAAGTACACCGCCTTACTGGTGCGCGTCTGCTGTACAATCAATGCGATGTATTGAAGCAATGTGCGGTCAACAAATACCTGATTCATAAAAGCACGAAGCGACAGAAATTCCTCTTTCGTGATGGAAGGCGTGATATTGTCCAGTTTCACCAATGCAGCATTGGTATGATGGCGTTCGAGGATATCCACTTCCTCCTCCAATGAAGGGTAGCCCATCGTTATTTTCATCAGGAAACGGTCGAGCTGGGCTTCGGGAAGTTTATATGTTCCTTCCTGTTCCACAGGATTCTGAGTGGCAAGAATCGTATAGAGTTCTCCCATCTGGTGGGTAGTTCCATCAATGCTGATCTGCCGTTCTTCCATCACCTCAAACAAGGCGGCTTGTGTCTTGGCCGGAGCGCGATTGATTTCGTCCACCAACACGATATCCGCAAAAATCGGTCCCTGATGGAAATCAAAGCCACTGGTTTTCATATTAAATACCGTTGTGCCCAATACATCACTCGGCATCAAGTCGGGTGTAAACTGGATACGGCTGAAGTCGGCATCAATCAGTCGGGCCGTCAGGCGTGCCAACAGCGTCTTCGCTACTCCCGGCACCCCTTCTATCAGTACATGCCCGTTGGCTAATATAGCCGTCAGCAACAAATCTACCGTCTGCTCCTGCCCCACAATGACGGACGCAATCCGGTCCTTCAATTCTTGTATCTTCTCGGAAAAGAGAGTTAAATCTACTCGCTGTTCTGTATTCTCTTCCATATTTCTTTTCTATATATGATTGATTATTTCATTCATTTTGTCTATAAACACTTTCATCTGCTCTGAATTGATAGAACGCCCTCCGTAAAGCACCGGTCTGACTTCGCGGATAAACGCAGCAATTTCTCCGGCATCCATCCCCGTTTTCCGGGCAATCCTTTCGAAAGAGTGTCTATCATTCGCCACTTCCTCTATATCTACCTGAATCTCTCTCCGCAGCTCTTCCGCCAGATAGGCGAATTTCTTACGGACCAAGTCGGCGTGGTCTTTCTTCTGAAAATAAAGCGTACCTATCAGTTCGGCAAATTCGAGAGACCGGTTTATCGGTTCGCTGATAACCGGGATGGCCCGCTGCCGCCTTTTTGCAGTAAATATCATAAAGAGCAGGATAGCAATCATCGTCAGATATAAAGCCCAACGAAGAGGCGGAGGTACAAGCAGATAACGAAGAGGCGACTGCTGCACCTGCGACGTTGCTTTCATATATCCTTCACTACGGACTATGGGAAGCTCTCCCATCTGTGACAGCAAGCGGAAGATATAATCTGCGTTATTTCCATCCAGCACTCCGTAATTGGTAAACAACAACGGAGTAGAGACAAGTATTATCTCTCCCCTCCCCCATGGACAGGCCATTGCCAATAGCGGATGATAGTTATTGTACACTTGCACAGAATCTGAATCTGCCATCGCATCACCAATAACGTCCGACACATCCTGTTCTGCCAACTTACGCACAGAGAAAGAATCGTAATCCCTGAAACTTGAACTACAAAATTGCGGATAACAACGATATACCTGCCGGGAGTAGACCGAATCAGCCACCCAACAGATGCTGTCTTTCACAAAAATGGAAGAAGCGTATTGCTTGAAAGCTGCCGCACTGAAATGGGAATAGGTGCAAAAGAACTGTAAAGTATCTTCCAGATACTTGGGATAGTCATTGCTCACCAACATTATCTTGTTGCCCCGCTCCGCCATATCCAACAAAGCATTCACATCGGCCTCCACCATAGACAAGCTATTGGCAATGACGAGTATACCCTTATTATTGCCTGCCGTGTCCTTTTCCATCTGATAGAATGTTTCCCTTGATATGGAATAGCCATGCGGCAGAGATGAGGAGAGCAGACTGTCGAACAGCAAACAACCGAGAGGCTGACTGTCATAATGGCTGAAAGTGGGAGTCCATACAAATTTCTTCGGCAAATGAGACTCTACCGCAAACATTAGCAGCAGAAAAGCCACAATGAAGACAATAAACCTGCGGCTCGCTTTCATGACACTCCCCCTTTCTTCACCGTTTCTCCTTCTTTCTCTATGTCGTCCTGCAAGGACTGCATCGTGTGGAAAAGTTCCTTCGTTGCCTCAAAGTTTCCATAACGCACCCGTAGGAAGTGATTCGTCAGTTGGCGGAAAGCAGGTAGCCGCACTTCATTCAAATACTGCGTAGGAGTTTTATAAAGCTGCCAATCAATGCGTTCGGCGTCGCTGAGTCGCTTCAAGGTCTGCAAATAAAGCAGGCGCACCGCTTCACGATAGTCGCGACGGGAAAGCGCATCGGCAATACCTCTCGAAAAGTCTACCCCGTAAATCGTATCTTCTCCGACCGTATAAGGCAATGTATTCTGACGTGAACTCATGAACAGTTCGGGACGTTTCATATATAGAAACCCCATTATCAGGAACAGGAAAGCAATGGCGATACATATCAGAATAAGCCCCGAATATTCTTCAGCGAAACGACTTCCGAATATTTCGCGCAGCAATTCCCCAAACTGTTTACTGATCCACTCAAAGAAATTAATATCCGGAGTAATCAGTTCACGGTTATAATCGTATGCCGGGTCAGACTGCCAAAGGGCAATCTGCACCGTATCACAGACTAAGGTATCAGCCGGGGAAGTGAAATTCATCTGTCAGGTGTTGTTTCAGAGTTTGTCAAAATTGTCAATATCACTTTCCACCGTAATGCTATCCACCACTTCGGATGCATGGCCATACTGATAGACCAGACCGACAATGCCAAATATCGCAGACAAATAAGAGCCGTACAACATCAGTATAGCAAATATATATTGTGCAAAATTCAGCCCGATGGAAGAAGTGACTTCACCGCCGTCACTCAGAGAGAAGATCATCTTCACAAAATAAATAACATACCATGGTATAGAAACACTCATCTGCAATACACTGGCAACGATTCCCATCACTATCAAAATCAGGAAAATGCCTCCCCAAGTGGCAAATCCCAACCGTAATGTCTTCTTGAATGCCTCTCCAAATGAAATATCTTCAAACAAATAGACAGGAGGCATCAGAGCCAAAGATACCATAAATGCAAAAAGTAGTGGCAAGGTAAGCACCAAGGTAAAAGGTGTCAATACAGCTAACAGCACGACTAAAATGAAAGCGACCAAAAACAAAAAGCCGATTATGACTCCCATAATAAACAACCTCTTTATGTTATGGAGCAGCAACGGTTTTATGTCACTGAACGTAATGCCGTTCAGGCGTTCTTCACGCTCATTATACAGCCGTACCATTGCGTAAATCAAGGAAGTCAGCAACAATGCTCCCAAACATGAGAAGAAAACGACTCCCGCATAGTTTAAAAGAAACGCCGTTCCAAAAACCGCCAAAGGATTGGCTGCCGCACTTCCTTCCGCCTGCATAGCGGTAAGGTCTGTCATGCCACCCATAAGCCCGTTAAAGTTTGCCGCCTGCAGCAAACAGACAGGGAGTATCAGATAAGTGGAATATTTAAACAACTGTTTCCAATTCTCTTTTATAAAATCAAAGGAAGCATTTAGTTTTTCGCCGAAAGGGCGCTTTGCGTACATTGCAATCTTAGGTTTCTGTGGTTCCATGTTTTTTCCTGTTTGGTAAATAAATATAGTAGAAAATGATAAATGTCAGAGAAATGAGAATCACACCTAATCGCAGCATATCAGGCAGTTCGGTGTGACGGGTGAGGAAGCCTTCGATAAAGCCCGCCATTATAAATACAGGAACCGTGCCGATTACTATCTTCAGCCCCCGCTTTGCTCCCCTCCGAAAAGATTCCAGTCGTGTATATGTGCCAGGAAACAGCCATCCGTTACCCAAAGCCAATCCGGCAGCACCTGCTACGATAATCGCCCAAATTTCGAGCGTTCCGTGTAGCCAAATGGCAAGACTGGATTCCCAAAGCAGACCATGCTGATAAAAGAATGTCTGAAAAGCTCCCACCATAATTCCGTTAAGAAGAAGCATATACCCCGTACCGAAGCTTGTCAATAGTCCCATTACGAAACAGTTGAAAGATACCATCACGTTGTTGAGCGTAATATGCAAAAACATGGAAACTTCGGAAGAGCCACCGTATACAGCCATCGGTTTGCCATTGGCGATATTGTCCAATGTCATATCCACATAGCCGTTTCCCAAAATCAGACGGACAAAATCAGGGTCATTCGCAGCGGATAATATGCCAATCAGTACACTAACGGTAAATATAAGAAAAGAGACCAACAGCTCACGCCGCGCGTCATACATTGTTTGCGGCACCTCCTGTGTCCAGAAAGTAATGATCCGTCCCCACTTCTCACGTTTATTCCGATAGATTTCGTTATGCAACGCCGAAGCCAAATTGTTTAAATAAATCGTGATGCGGGAGGTCGGGAAATGTGTCTGAGCAAATGCAAGATCGGCAGTCAAGTCCGTATAGGCATCGGCAAGCTGATCAGGGGACAGGTTTGCAGCCTGTTCCACCACCTTCTCAGTTTCTTTCCATTTTTCTATGTTCCGACGGATAAACGTAACTTCTTTCATGCTTTTCAAGAGTTTCCGGATAAGTTTTGTCCGAAACCGGAAGCAAAAATAAGAGAATTATGATATATTTGCAACGGAATCCTATAAATGTTTAACCCTCAATGGCAGAATCTACCATAATCACCGGACAATTCGTCCGTATCAGCCAAACACCCGCCAGTATTGGCGAGCGTTTCTTGGCACTGACCATCGATTATTTTCTGATTGTCACTTATGTATATGCCACGGCTGCCTTTCTGACGTTACTGGGTTTACCGTCCGGATTCAATTCATTCTTTCTCCTGTGTGTGATCTATTTGCCGGCAATCGGTTACTCCTTTCTCTGCGAAACCTTCAACCACGGACAGAGCATCGGCAAGAGACTGATGGGCATACGTGTTGTTAAAATAGACGGTTCTACTCCCACCATCAGTTCCTACCTGCTGCGCTGGCTGCTTTTCCTTGTCGACGGTCCGCTGACAGGCGGATTAGGACTCTTTGTTATCTTGTTGACTAAAAACAGCCAACGATTAGGAGACCTTGCAGCAGGCACTATGGTTATTAAAGAGAAGGATTATCGCAAGATACACGTCAGCCTCGACGAATTTGACTACTTGACGAAAAATTATCATCCTGTCTATCCGCAATCCGCAGATTTATCGCTGGAACAGATAAATGTGATTACCCGTACGTTGGAATCCGGAGAGAAAGACCGGGCACGCCGCATCGAAGCACTCGCAAAGAAAGTGCAATCACTTCTTTCCATCACTCCGCGAGAGGACAATCAGGAGAAGTTTCTTCAGACAGTATTGAGAGATTATCAATATTATGCGCTGGAAGAAATATAATTCGTTTTTTATCCGTATCTTTGTTTGTATAGAATAAAAGCAAAACGAGTATGACAAAAATAACCATTCCTTATGCAATAGCTGATTTTGTAGATCTTCGTGAACGGGGTTTCTACTATGTTGATAAAACGAATTATATCACGGAGCTTGAGAATTATAATGCCCCTGTATTTTTGCGTCCCCGCCGTTTTGGAAAGAGCTTATTAATATCAACCTTAGCCTGCTATTACGACCGTACGAAAGCACACCGTTTCGAGGAGTTATTCGCCGGTACATGGATTGGCAGCCACCCCACGCCTGAGCATAATCGCTACATGATTATCCGTTATGACTTCTCGGCAATGGTTATGGCAAACAATATGCAGAACTTAGCCCAGAACTTCAATGATTTGAATTGCGCTCCTGTAGAGGTAATGGTAGAACATAATCGCGACTTATTCGGAGACTTCCAATTTACAAATAAAGGAGATGCTTCGAAAATGCTCGAAGAAGCTCTGATGTATGCCCGTTCTCATGAACTGCCTAAAGTCTATATCTTGATTGACGAATATGATAACTTCACCAACCAACTGCTCACTGCGTATAACGATCCGCTTTATGAAGAAGTAACCACTAACGACAGTTTCCTGCGTACTTTCTTCAAAGTGATAAAGAAAGGCATAGGAGAAGGAAGCATTCGTACTTGTTTCTGCACAGGCGTATTGCCGGTCACCATGGACGATTTAACCAGCGGATACAACATAGCCGAAATACTGACTTTGGAACCTACCTTCCTGAATATGCTGGGCTTTACTTATCAGGAAGCTGAAACCTATTTGCGCTACGTCCTTGACAAATATACATCCGAGCAAGACCGTTTTGATGAAATCTGGCAATTGATTGTGAACAACTATGACGGTTATCGGTTCCGTCCCAACGGAGAACGTCTTTTCAATTCTACCATTCTGACTTATTTCTTCAAGAAATTCGCTGTCAATGCCGGTAGCATCCCCGATGAACTGGTCGATGAAAATCTGCGCACAGATATTAACTGGATACGTCGGCTCACACTTTCACTGGATAATGCAAAGGCTATGCTGGACGCACTGGTAATTGATGATGAACTGTCTTATAATGTTGCCGATCTTTCGAGCAAGTTCAATAAAAAGAAATTCTTCAATAAAGAATTCTACCCTATCAGTTTGTTTTATTTAGGCATGACAACACTGAAAAACAGTTACCGTATGGTACTTCCCAACATGACTATGCGCAGTGTTTATATGGATTACTACAATCAAATCAACCATATTGAGGGGAATGCCCAACGTTATGTACCTGTTTATGAGCGCTATGACAGTGACCGCCGCCTTGAGCCATTGATAGAAAACTATTTTGAACAATATCTGGGACAATTCCCCGCACAGGTATTTGACAAAATAAACGAGAACTTTGTCCGATGCTCTTTCTATGAACTTATCTCCCGCTATCTGAGCAGTTGCTACACATTCGCTATCGAACAGAACAATGCTGCCGGACGCTCGGACTTTGAAATGACGGGCATCCCCGGCACAGACTATTACACAGACGACCGGGTAGTAGAATTCAAGTACTATCACAATAAAGATGCTGAAAAGATGCTGGCACTCACCGAACCGCTTCCGCAACACGTGGAGCAGGTGAAAGGATACGCGGCAGACACAAAAAGGAAGTTCCCTAATTATAAGGTCAGAACCTATGTTGTATATATATGTAGCAATAAAGGTTATAAATGCTGGGAAGTATAATCCCGTATGTAAGGAATAGAATTGCTACAGTAGGTTTACAAAACGTATAAAGCCCGAAAGATTTTCATCTTTCGGGCTTTATACGTTTTATCTACTATGAGACTGGGAGCCTATGCTCAATCCACTTGTCCCAAAGAGTTTCCATATTCCATTTCTCCTTGAACCACGAAAAGGATTTCTTCAGGATCATATTCTCCTTGTCCGTCACTCTTAGCCTCTCTTACAATGAAAGCTGCTACTTCTTCCAAATCGATGTTGATATAACCATCTTCATCGGGCTGGGCATCAAGAACACCGCTTTCAGAATAATATTCGTCCATCAAATCCACGAAGTAATGTAACTCGTCGTCAACGAATTTCTCCTTCAGCTCCTGCGGCAGATAGTTTTTTATAAACTCGATAGTCTTTTCGTCATCTGCATCCGCCATAAAAAAATCTTCTTCCAGTCCCATAATAATTTATTTTTTTAAGTGATTAATATTGAATATACCGCTTAAAGCAGTTTCTTCACTTTTTCTACAAATACAGGTTTGCCGACAGCACCTACCTGTTTGTCTACAATCTCACCGTTCTTGAAAAACAATACGGTAGGAATGTTGCGGATACCATATTCTGCCGGCAAATCAGAGTTTTCATCTACGTCACATTTGCCTATGATAACTTGTCCTTCAAACTCGGTAGCCAACTCTTCAATAATAGGAGCCACCATTTTGCAAGGGCCACACCAAGGAGCCCAAAAATCCACTACAACAGGCTTTCCTTCTGCAAGGATTTCCTTATAGTTGCTGTCTGTAATTTCTAAAGCCATATCTTTTAAGTATTTAATTATTAAAATTACTATTTCTCATTTACGCCACAAATATAATCAATTTATATGGAATCCTAACTCAGGACGCTCTTTTAAATAAGTAATTAACTCACGCCCCACGGAAAGTTTGACCGGACGGGAAATCAAATCTACCGACATGTGGTTTACATCGGCATCATCCGTCACCTTGAAATAAAGTTCCGTATTGCCCGGACTATCCTTTGTCAATGTTGCAAGTTCTGTGATAAGCGCAGAGTTTAATACAGATAACGGAATGATTATCGTTATCTTTTGTACCAATTCTTCTTTCACATTAGGCAAAAGATCCATAGAGGTAATCTTCAATTCCAATTCATCCTGCCGCCATTGCCTGGGCTGGCAACGAGCTTTGATATACAAGAAAGTGCCCTCACTGAGATATCCCTGATAAGTCACCCACTCATTTCCCCAGAATGGAATCTCGGCAGAACCGGAATAGTCTTCTATCTTGGCGATGCCGTAAGGATTTCCATTCTTGCTGACCCCACGACGAACACCGGTCACGATACCTCCCATTGTTATTTCACGGCCGGCAAGTGCCGCTTTGTCTTCCAACTCCGCCATATGGGTGTTGCAGACATGCTCCAAAACAATAGAAAATTCATCCAGCGGATGAGCGGAAAGGTAGATACCCACCAAATCACGTTCACGGTTCAAGCGGTCAAGATCGTTCCAACGCTCTACCCCTTGAGGAATTTCAGGAGTTGCCACATCAATCACATTCTCACCGCCGAACAACGAATTGACCGCTGCCGCTTTATCTGCCTGATAACGGTTACCGTAACGCATCAGGGTTTCCAAGAAAACTTCACCTTTGGAGTTGACGGCAAAATATTGCTCACGTTTCAATTCCGGGAAACTGTCAAATCCTCCCGCCAATGCCAGGCATTCCATATTCTTCTTGTTGCAGGCATTCAAGTTGACACGCTGCACGAAGTCAAAAATTCCGGTGAAAGGACCGTTCTTACTACGCTCTTCCATGATACTTTGTACGGCAGCTTCACCCACACCTTTCACCGCACCGAGTCCGAAACGGATATTACCATCATGGTTTACAGTGAACTTCAGGTTACTTTCATTCACATCCGGTCCAAGTGTCTGGATACCCATCGCCTTACATTCGTCCATCAGTTTCGTGATATCGGTAATGTTCGACAAGCTTCGGCTCATCACGGCAGCCATATATTCGGGAGGATAATTCGCTTTCAGATAGGCGGTCTGATAAGCCACCCATGAATAGCAGGTAGCATGCGATTTATTGAAGGCATAGGATGCAAACTTTTCCCAGTCCGCCCATATTTTCTCAAGGACTTTCGGGTCATGCCCGTTCTTTCGTCCACCTTCGATAAATTTAGGTTTCATGTGATCCAGCTTGTCGCGCAGCTTCTTACCCATCGCCTTACGAAGAGCATCGGAC
>CAKUYM010000021.1 GCA_934716785.1 uncultured Bacteroides sp.
CAGTTGAAGCGCATCGGGAAAGCTGATAATGTGGTGATTTGTGTGCCCAGTGGCAACTTTGGCAATATCACCGCCGGTCTGTTTGGCAAGAAGATGGGACTGCCCGTGAAGCGTTTCATTGCCGCCAACAATCGTAATGATATATTCTATCAATATCTGCAGACCGGCAAATACAACCCCCGTCCGTCTGTAGCGACTATCGCTAATGCCATGGATGTAGGCGATCCGAGTAACTTTGCCCGTGTACTTGATTTGTATAAAGGTTCGCATGCCGCTATCTCTGCCGAGATTTCCGGAACGACTTATACCGACGAACAAATCCGGGAGACTGTGAAAGAGACTTGGAAGGAGCATCATTATTTGCTCGATCCTCACGGAGCATGCGGTTATCGTGCATTGGCAGAGGGCTTACAACAAGGTGAAACGGGTGTGTTCCTCGAAACGGCTCATCCGGCAAAATTCCTCGAAACGGTAGAAGGCATTATTGGTGAAACGGTAGAAATTCCAGCCAAATTGCAGGAGTTTATGAAAGGTGAAAAGAAAAGCATCCCTATGACAAAAGAGTTTGCCGACTTCAAGAAGTACTTGTTGTCGCTTTAACTCCTTTTTCTGATAAATGAATATGTGCCACCCTATTGGCGTGGTTGTGCTACTGAGGTAGCATGGCTGCGGCAATAGGGTGGCGTTGTTATTTGTATTTGGTAGTAAAAAGTGAACAGAAGAAAATGGGTTATTTTATTGTTGTAAATAAAGATTGGTAATATTCTCGATTCCGTAGCTTATGCGTTGCTTTCCCTGATATGCAATGAAATGGAACCAATCCTCTTTGCCGGCTATCTAAAGAATTATATCTAAAATCTCCCATTACGAAATAACATTTATCTGCTATGATAATAGGTCCGTAGCTATCATGAGAAGAGACTCGTTCTCCTTTTTCCTCAACTACTTTATTGTTGATATACACAATTCCATCTTTAATCTGTAGCGTATCCTTTGGCATTCCTATAATACGTTTGACGTATAGTTGTGTTTCATTTTCATCCCATTTGAATATGATTACATCCATGCGCTGTGGAGAAGAGATTCCCCATATGCGATGATATCCCCAATTTGTATTTCTGTCTTTCTTTGCTATAGCTGGTATTAGACAAAGTAAATTGAGTATAGGTGTCTCTATTATTCGTTGAGGCATTTTTGCGCCATACGTGACTTTTGAATTCCAGATCAAGCTCTTTGCGTTTATTGTGGGGAACATACTATCTGACGGTATATATGTCCATTCACCAATAAATACCTTAACGAATAGCAGTGAAAGCAACAAATATATTCCCAGTTTAGCTAATGTTTTAAATTTGATGCATTTCATTTCAATTCCTCAATAGATAAAGGCTATACAGTAGCACTATGTGCCTAAAACCATCTCGCCAAGAACGTAAATGTGCTTTGCGTTTCCGCCCATCCGGATAGAGAATTACCGGAATCTCGCAAATATGCATTTGATGAATAGATGCTAAGGCTACAAGCTCAGACGCAAACTCCATACCATTGCATTGTGGCTTTATTATGTCATAGCATTCTTTCGTGAAAGCTCTTAGCCCGCAATGAAAGTCTCCAATATTATTCTTAAATAAGAATCGTCCCAAGGATGATAAAAATGGATTACCAATATAACGATGCAACCATGGCATAGCCCCTTTGGTTATTCCACCTGAAAAGCGATTCCCCATTACCATATCGTAACCTTCTTGTAATCGTTCAACAAATAATGATAGTTCAAGAAAATTGTAACTATCATCAGCATCTCCCATGATAATATATTTCCCATTACAGTGGGCGATGCCATGCCTTAAGGCACTTCCATACCCTTTTACCTTTACTTGTACCACATCCGCCCGATTATTTTGGGCAATGAGAGCAGAATTGTCCGTACTGCCATTGTCTGCAACAATAATCTCATAAGTCAGCTCGGTGTTTGAAAAGAATTGATGGATTTTCTGGATGCATGTACCTAAAGTCTTTTCTTCGTTAAGGCAAGGCAATATGATAGAATATTCAATATCTGTGTTTTTCATGGTGTAAGTATTTTATATATTGCAAAATCTTGATTACGAAATACTTGTTGGAAACGTTTGTAGTTTAATCTTATAACTCCATGAGGGTATTGGAGATAGGAACCGCGATGTAGAAACTCGACATACCAACCTATATTAGCCGTAAGATTGGATATTTCTCCTGAAATATTACAGGAAAGCCTATTCGTGTATAAATAGATTGAACGGCTTTCTCCACAGGCTATCCAATCGTCTTGAGCGGTATTCATACGAAGGAATGTGTACATTTCTTGAGTGCTTTCACTTTCTACATTTGGATTTATGGTAGTGTAAATTTGTATGGGTGAAGTCACAGATTTGATTGAGGCTTTCCAAACAGAACAGATTAATATACCGATAACCGGATAAAGGAACCATTTCCCAGCTTTTCTCTCCCATATCATGCACATAAAACTAAATCCTTGAATAAAGAAAATGAAACATAACGGAAAGAGGGGAAGCCAATATCTTATCACGTCATAAGGCCAACAGATTAAGATTATTATAGTGGAAATTAAATAAGCTGATTCTGCCGTTAGCTTTCGGCTACCGATATATAAGCCTAACAACCAATTAACCCAAAAGAAAAGATTGAAGAGTGAATAAGGAATATATAAGATCCGGGTCGGATATTCATAAAACGTATGAATGTTATGAAGTAGATTTGTTAAAGTCATCCCCTTGAAATGCTCAAAATGTTCTGTATATCCTGAGGGAAAGGCGAAGACAAAAACAAGCCAAATACATAGGGCAGATACATAAGGGAAGAAGAATTTTGGTCCTGATAATCCATTTTTCCATTGAAGTATGATTAGGGAAATAAACAGAAAATATCCTTCTGTACGGATTTGTGCTGTGAAAAAAAGGAGGATACCTAAGCCGAGGTATGGCAGAACTCGTTGTTTTATCTGCTTTTTTAATGCATAAAGTTTGTTCATAGCCCAAAAGGAGAACATGAGGAAGCAGAAGAAGGGGAGCTCGCTGCTAACGGAATTAACATAACCCCAATAGAATATGTTGCCTGTCAGTAAAGATAATACGAGTAAGGCTGTGATTCTAAACCGTTCTTTTGAGAGAATAGGGTGATAATAGAGAAAGGTGAAAGCCCCAACCAAGCAGATAACTCCTACAATTTTGAAGGCCAAATAGTTGATGCCAAACAATGCTACACACGGAAATAGTAGTAGAGGATATCCCCACGGGTAAAGTATAGGTGAATAGCGCTGATAAGTAGAATGGGCTATCATCTCCTGCATGTCCGAAAATACTTGCTGCATATCTCCGTATTGTATGCTTTGTGCCTGTCGGATATAAAGTGCAAAGTCACCGTTGAACATATGTCCCGACACTATTAATTGTACGGCTCCCCATAGGGTGCCGCACAATAATAGCATCAAACATAGTTCGGTAATATGTTTTTTCAGAAACTGCATGATTCATTATTTGCGTAATAGGTAGAACTATAGAGCTTTCTCTTCTACAAATTTAAAGTCATATCCCGGTTCGTTGTCTTCCTTCGTCAAAGGAGTAATCTTTCCCTCTACAATCATAGATTCCGAAGATCCCAAACTGGGGAGTTGAATGAGTTTATACCCCGCTGTCGCTTCCTTTATAAGTTCGAGATATTTGTTGTCTGTACAAATAATCAGTGTATTTTCCGGATTGTATAACATCGGAGTTTGCTGCAATAATTCTTCCAACCGAATAAGTGCTTTGAGATTAGTCTTTGGACCTATTGAGATAGTATGGATATAAGCCGGTTTCCATATTTCTTTTAAACTCTCAGCTTTTATAAGCGATTTTTTATCAGATGTACAAATAACAACCTTAGTCATATTTGTTATTTGGGGATCAGGCTCTTGCGAATAGGCAAAACCCAATGTCATGCAAAACAAGCATAATAATAAAATTCTTTTCTTCATAATTCTAAATTTTTAATTGGTTTGAAAATATCGTTGACTTATATTTTGGAGATAGGAGTTGGTTATATCATGTACTGTCTTATTGGGAGTAAATGAATGCATGACAGTCATTTCTTGATTAAGAATAAAACAATATGGATAATCATTTGCTTCTAATGGGAAAGGTGGTATATTGCCTTCTATATTAAAAACATGAAGGTTTGGTACAAGTAGACGGACAGACTTAAGTTCAATAGGATTTCTATAACTTCCTAAAATTAGTATGTGTTCCTTCAAATTTAATTCAGCTGATTGTCTATTAAACTTTGTTAGAATAGAAATAACGCATTCACTACAATGCATATCACTTATTCTAAGAACTAATATGTTTGTTTTATTCTTCATATAATCATATAATGAAATTATGTGTTGGTTTTCTAATTTTAGATCAATATCGTTGTACCTATATCCGTCAGACTTTAAGCTTTGCAGAAAGTTTATCTGATATGTAAACTCTTTATTATTCTTTATATAACTAAGTTCTTTCTCGTTTACTTGCAGTTTCATTTTGTAATAACGTAATTTACTTACAATTATAAAATTGAGTATTAATAAAACAATAAAAATTGCTCCTATTATAATTTTTGTTATATAATTCATTTACTCAGCTTTTATTTGAAAGAAAAAAAGTACAGGATTGCTTTCTTCGGTTAGACCATCGTAAAGTTTTGATAATACTGCCTTATCAATATTAGGGCTATTGTACATATTTTCTTTGACTCCAATGAGTTTCAACGAAGAATTTGGTACAACTAATGTATTATCTCCATCGCGAGCTATGGGGATATTATGAAAATTGAATAATGGATTGTTTGATGTCATATTACAATTCCGTGCCTTTTTGGTGGCAAAAGAATAAACGATGAAAGGAGAACCGTATCCACTTGGTGTTCTCAGTTCGAATACTGCGGCATCTTTTAGAATTGTGAAATCCTCACAGTAGGTCACTTTATCTAATAGCTCTGAGTAAACTCTGCAATCCATTCCTTTTTCTATTGGAGGTGCTCCCCCACCTATGAAATTAATTTTATAGGCTTTGCTTATAGTTTCATTAGTTACTTTATAAAAAGTATCCGAATAGGGGAGATTAAAATATAATTCATTGCCAAATTTTCTCAAAGGATAAGAAGGAGATAATATAAAATGCTCGGTTTCAATTGTGGAGAATGCACTCAATATTAATTTTTTTTGCTCATTGTAAACTGATAGCATAGGTCTCTCATTTACTTCTGGATTACCGGAAAATTCGAAACTTGCTAAATTATTATCGACAAACTCTATGTTTCGTAAGGCGTGCTTTTGAGGAGTCATTATTTCTTTAATGAAATTGCCTGCATAATCGTAATATATTATCTTTCCCCAGTCCATTACCACTAAATACTCCTTGTTAGGCGATAGTGTAATGTAGCAATAATATCCTGCATACTCGCCAGGACCTTGCCCAACAGCACCTACTTTATATTTAAAATTGCCTTGACGATCGAAACAGAAAATACTTTTTGATACTCTTCTGTCAGAGATAAATATCAAGCTATCTGTACATATTATTTGAGATGTTTCTCCAATAAGACATTGTTCATTTGTTTCTAAACGAATAAATGAAATTTTATCAATTAAACTGTCATAAGGTACTCCTTGGTAATTTTTTAAATCAACAGTAAGATTTACTATTGCAGAATCCTTTTGTATCGTCAGTGAGGTATTCTTTATCTTTTGGTGGCAACTGGTACATAATAATGTTAACAGCAGGCTTAATAGTAAAATTTTATTTTTCATGATATTAGCTTATGTTTATTAAGTGACTGGTTGGATTTTGAATATAGATTAATAAAAATCAATTCTTTGATCCAACCAGTTACAGCTTTTTAGATTTCACAAGGGTCTTGAATATAGCAGTTCGTTTCTGTAGTATTTACAGGTGGCTCGCACCAATACTTTGTTCCCCAATACTCTTTTTTTATATCAATGCTACTGTTTGACGAAGAGTTAATTGATGTTTGACTACCACTTGCGGCTCCACCACTAATGTTACCACCAATAAACCCATTTCCAGCATTAATTCCTCCTCCTATATTCCCATCTGAGCTATTTGTTGTTGTAGTTGTTTCTGCAGTTCCATTAGATTTAGAAACAGTACATTTTATTCTTTCTCTCGCCTGTTTTCCGGTACTTGTTGTGTATCCAAGTGTCGTTCCCGTTTGCGCCATCACCTGCGGATGCAGTGATATCTCCATTACTCCGAACTCATTAAGCGCGTCATGCACGTTTAAGATAGTTCCCACCGTTAGTAAAGCCATGCCGACTAATACTACAATTTTGTTCTTTCTCATTGTTTCTCGTTTTTATTATTAATACTAAAGTTAGTTTCTCTTTTCTTCAAAACTTCCTTAAAGTGCTCTTTCAAAGTATCTGAGTTCTTCCATGCAGGAGCATAGCTGGCGGTGTAAACGCATAGGTATGAACAATATAGGAATCCGGCATATAGAATCCACTTTCTTTGGCGTTCGTATAGATGATATGACAATATGGAAAGCCCAATTGCAAATGCAATATACGGTATATACAGATAGCGGTCGGCTGCAACAACGTAGCGGGGGAGCGGAATCACATGGAGCACCGGCAGTAAATGTAATATGAAAAACAGCGTGCAAAAGACTAATAATGTCTTTCTGCGGTTCAGGTATATCACATATCCTATGAATGGGATAACAAATGGGTATATCCATAAAGCCATGGGTATCTTTTCGCCTACCTGAAAGGGGAAAGGATAAAGATAGGAAAGCTTGAAAGGAATAGCCGAAATCAAGAGATACTTAAATGCTGAATAGCAAAAAAATATAAAACGGTCTACTATCGTATATCCTATGATTTCTTCTCCTGTATCTTTGTTGGCCACAAGGGTAACTATAAAGATGGCAATAGCAGGAATGAGATAATACACTTTTTCGATATATACTTTCATGGAACGCATATTTCTTTTGAACAGCATCCAGTCGAATAGCAACAAGCATGGAACTATAATAACGGACTGTTCTTTGCAGCCCATAGCCAATATACTACTGACCACACTCGTTAGAAGATACTGCCATTTACTATTGCGCATATATTGTATGTAGCATATCAGTGCCAACAAATAGAAAAAAGTGCTAAGCACTATCTTCGATGCACTGATCCAGCAAACGGTTTCTACTTGAACCGGGTGTATGGCAAATAACAGTGCGGTGAAGAAGGATATGCCCAATGCCTTTTTAGAATCAAAATGATTTCTTATAAAAGAATAGGTCAATAAGTACATTAAACAGGCATTGAATATATGAAACAGCAAATTACCTATATGAAAGGCTAAACTACTGTAGCCGAAGCATAGATGAATAAGCGTGTAGTATAATTGATTGATTGGGGAGTATTGGCCGTTACTAATACTGTGGAATATAGTCTGCAAATTCTTCCATGATATTCCGTCATTGGTCATCGAATTAATCACTTGCCACTGATCATCCCACTGTAGCTGAAATTCATGTGAAAACACGTTATGGTATATTAATACAGTAATAACTGTAATAATACTCCAGTGCAACGCTATTGTTTGAGATGTTGTTGGTGTTTTCATAGTACTGAACTTACAAATATTGTTTGGGAGCAAAAGTAGGCTAATTCTTTTGAATATAAAATCTTATTAGGGGGACAAAAAATAAAATTTATAAATGGATGTATTTTATTGATTCATTGTTTGTTATCTATTGTGAACTTTGGCCGAATTGAAATTTGGGTAGACAAAGCATAAAATTAGAGTTGCCATCATTCGCATTTCTGATGCTCTTTCTTGGTATTCCTTATGTTGTTATTGCTCTTTTTTATCCTTTGGAGTGAAGGTCAAATTGGCGAAGAACTATCTTCTTTGAATGGAAGAGCCATGAGGAATAAGTATGATATTTTGTTAATTCTATCCCATTTAATCTTTTTTGTGATTCTTCGATGTGGGGTTAAGCCCTTTTGAAGTGTATTTAGGTAAAGGGGGAATTAATGTCAATTCCTTAAAAGAATAATGCTATGGAACAATTGGAGAATTTGGAAGAGAAAAACACTCGGTTGGAAGAAAAAGTATCCAAGTTTATAAAGCTTTTGGAAGAAAAGGATGCGTTAAATCAGGATTTGCTAAACCGTAATCGTGAGCTAAAAGCAAAGTTCGATTCCTATTTAAAAATAAAAAATGAGTTTGAAGAGGATGAATCCTTTTTAATAATCGGCTTGGAACTGTTGTCGCTCTTAAAGAAGCGTAGGTATGGTCCATTTAAAGATGAGGCACATTGGCTGCTGCTATATGCTGCTATAGATCTGCTTTATGGGGATATAAGTAGCGTAGTCGGATTGGCAGGTTTAACATCTCAAGAGACGAAAGTTTGTTATCTGACTTATGTTGGATTGAATAATTCAGAACAGGCTGAAATATTGGTTGTCGAAGTAAATTCGATCAAAAGGTACAAAAATAGGATAAAGAAAAAGTTGAATGTTGATGGAAAGACACCACTGGCTGTCTACCTGTCTTCCTTATCCGGATAAGATGCATAGTAGCTAAATTGCATATAATGAGTGAGATAGTAGCTTAATGTCTTCCTCCGGTTTTGTCCCCCTGAAAAGCTTGTGAGATATAAAAAAGAGCCTTATATTTGGCACGATAGTATAGGAAAGTCTGACAAGGGAAGAGACAGGATACAAGAAATGTTGAAACAATTAGAGCCGTCATAAAAACGGCTCTAACACTACAAGGCTGCACAGCTTGAAGTTATCGCGCCTTTTCGGTCCTTCCTTGTGATTGCAAAGATACAATTATTTGTGTGATAAGCTCCATTATCCCTATGAAATGCCGGAGGGGTGGACATGGACAACAATAGAAGAAGTTTGTTCTAAAATAGGTTCAGGAAGCACGCCTAAAGGAAGTAACTATTCAAAAGAAGGTATTCCATTCTTTCGTTCACAAAACATATATAACTCTGGCATCGTTCTATCTGATATAAAATACATATCAGATGAAGTTCACCAATCTATGTGAATTACAGCAAAAACTACAAGTGAAATACCACAAAAGACGGTAACAAACATGCGCAAAAGTTAGTTACGAAATAGCACAATTCTTAGTATTAAAAAACCAGACCATCAATGATATTACTATGTTTATAGACTCCTTGTCGTGAACAGCACCTCATGGCATTTGATGTAAAAGGCAATAGTCAACTTCTCGCCAAATATGTCAGAAGATGCTTCCCAAGTGAGTTCAGATGCTCACACACCTCTTTAACACTTAAAACTTTTTCCATTTTGCTTGAATTACATATCTTTACATTCATAAAAGGTTGAATATAAAAAATGATTATGTTTATGAAAACTTTATTATATCTACTGTTTGGTGCATTGCCATTGTGTATTTGTATGTCATGCGGCTTTTCTGCGGATGGCAGTAATTCTTACTCCCGGGAAGGCCAGGGAGTATGGAAATTGTCAGTCGGAAAACCGGAACGGACCAATCTGCTGAGTTTGCTGGAGACAACGCCAAACTGGAAAGCTATCGAGGAGATCGGGGATGCGGAGCTTCCGATAAATTGGCAGGAAATTGACATGAAAGTTGTGGATGGAAAGACGTATGTCCGCTTCCCGCTTGAAAAAGATGAGAAGATATTTGGATTGGGCCTGAATTTTAAAACGGTAGAGCAGCGTGGCAGGGTTATGCGTTTGCATGTAGATCATTACGGTGGAAGTGACAATGGGCGTACTCATGCCCCGGTTCCGTTTTTTATTTCCAGTAAAGGTTATGGGGCATTGATCAATTCCGCGAGGTATATTGATGTCTGGGCCGGGACAGGTGTAAGAAAAGATAGTAAGAACCAGCCTGTGGCGAGGGATCGCAATACCGATCCTCAATGGACAGCGAAGCCCTATTCTGACAATTTGGAGTTCTTAATTCCGGCAGAAGGAGTGGAGATTCTTCTTTTCACCGTTGGCAATGCTAAACGCTTGGGCTGATGGTACCAAACCATGGTCTTTTTCAGATGTGTCGGAGGATGTCTATAAAATAGCTTCATTAAGAATGCAGTTGCTACCTTATCTGTATACAGCTTTTGCCGATTATGCTTTTAAAGGGATTCCGCCGGTTAGAGCCATGAATTTGGAAGACGGGTATGTTGTAACAGACTCAGTGTCTACCGTTTCTTTTGATGGAACGGATAATCCGTATGCGTTGGCTATGCGGCAAGAAGTAAAAGACCAGTTTATGGTTGGTGAGTGCCTGTTGGTCGCTCCCCTGTTTGCGGGAGAAAAAGAGCGTAAAGTAATCTTGCCTCAAGGGAAATGGTTTGATTTCTATACTGGAGAGTTTGTAGGTGAAGGAGAGGTCATTACGGTACGACCGGGGCTTGATAAAATACCGGTTTTCGTAAAAGATGGCGGGATTGTTCCAATGTATCCTCCTATTTGCCAAATTGATAAAGAGAAACATCCTGTGGAAATTCGACATTATGGTAGTTTGCCTTCTATTTATGAGTTATATGATGATGATGGTGAAACTTATGACTATGAGAAGGGAGAATTTACAAGGGTCAAGATAAGAGTAGAGGTTGATAGCACCGGAAATAAAAAGGGGCATATAATAATACCGGAAGGTAAGAAATTATGGTCGATCGGAGACTGTACTTTTAATTTTATGGATATAGATTGATTAGTACACTAACGCGTATTTTTGATATTCATTTCTCATGTTCTCATTATTTTGATGTAAACGGCAGATAATTAACTATATAGATAATGAGAAATACCTCCTCAAAATGGTATTTCTCATTGTTTTATCAGAAAAAGCCGTCTAAATCATCCATCTCTCATACTCGCCTGATTCATTTCAAATGTTCACTTCATGTCTTATCATTGCAATTCTGATTGCAGTTATAGTTGCAACTCTGATTGAATGCTGATTGATATGTCATGTATCCGATATCATCGTGTCATTCAGCCTTTATCGTCGTGCCATTCAGCCTTTATCACCATATCATTTAGGCTTCATTTCATTCGTTCCACTACAGTGCACAGATCGTTGCACTCCGGTGAACAGTTCGTTGCACTGTAGTGCACAGATCGTTCCACTATAGTGCAACGGTTGTGATATAGCTTCAATGAAACGATGATACCTATAGGATAACATGTCAATACTTGCTTGCTATTGTGCGGATGATAGCTTGCTAATGCATGAAGTAAGGCTATCCAAGGTATGGGGAATGAGAGAGGAGCGATGGTGAACAATGAGAAATACATAAAAGTGCCATGAGAGATGGATGATTTTAATGTCTTTATGCGGGAAAATGATGAGAAATGTCGTTTGGAAGATCTGTTTCTCATTATGCAAATATTTAATTATCTGCTGCTTACCTCAAAATGATGAGAACATGAGAAATGATTTCTTTAAATCCTTCTTAGTGGCTTGTGTGTAGATGTATCCGCGATGTAGCCTTCTCCTTGTTCGAGCGATAAAATGGCAGCTTTTGCAAGAGTAAAGCAAAAAAACTTTTAAATTTGCTGAAAACAATATAACTTTGCCATTCACTTATTGGATTCGCCAAACAACGATTTATTCATTATTAATATATTAATACATTTCAAATTATGCTACTATTATTTCAAGCGGCAGCGACATTGGCTGCGGACTCTGCGCAAGTGGCCATAGAGGATTTTAAACAAGCTATAGAAAATGCCGAAGGCTTGGACAAAATTTCATTAGTAACCCAGCAGTTGGTAGACTTCGGTGTCCGTGCCGGAGAACGTATCTTGATAGCGGTAATCGTCTTTGTGGTAGGACGTTTCCTTATTTCGATGCTGAACAAATTTATCCGGCGGCTTTTGGACAAGCGGAAGGTTGATGTGAGTATCAAGACTTTTATCAAGAGTCTGGTAAATATTCTGCTGACTGTCCTGTTGATTATATCCGTTGTCGGTGCATTGGGGGTTGAAACTACTTCTTTCGCAGCTTTGCTGGCATCTGCCGGTGTGGCTGTCGGTATGGCTTTGTCCGGCAATTTGCAAAACTTCGCCGGCGGACTGATTGTGTTGCTGTTCAAACCTTATAAGGTGGGCGACTGGATTGAAAGTCAGGGAGTGTCCGGTACAGTGAAAGAGATACAGATATTCCACACGATTCTGACTACGGGGGATAATAAGACGATTTATGTACCGAACGGTGCTATGAGTAGCGGGGTTGTGACCAATTATAACACGCAGGCTACTCGCCGCGTGGAGTGGATTGTCGGCATCGACTATGGTGAAGACTATGACAAGGTGCAGCAGATAGTACGTGATATATTGGCTGCCGATTCGCGTATCTTGAACGATCCCGCTCCGTTTGTGGCTCTTCATGCATTGGATGCCAGCAGCGTGAATGTGATAGCTCGCGTATGGGTGAACAATGGAGATTATTGGGGTGTGTACTTTGATATCAATAAGGCCATCTACGAAACCTTCAATGAAAAAGGTATCAATTTCCCGTATCCGCAACTTACTGTACATCAAGGCAATTGATTGCCGCATAAGCGCGTAATAAAAACATAGGTGCGTATAAATTCGGTACGTATAAAAACATAGGTACCTGATAAAAAGAGAGAGAGCCTGCTTTCGTAGAGGCTCTCTCTCTTTTTACTTACTTTGTTTTAAAGTAAGAATCTGTCAGGGGTAATTATAATTATCGCATGAACAGCTCATTCTTGTCTTTAGATTTTGGCAAGAGCCTGTTCCAAGTCGGCAATCAAATCATCAATGTGCTCTGTTCCGATAGATAAGCGGACAGTGCCCGGATAAATCTCTTGCTCGGCAAGTTCCTGCTCGTTAAGCTGTGAGTGGGTGGTACTTGCAGGATGGATTACCAATGATTTCACATCAGCCACATTGGCAAGCAGAGAGAATATCTCCAAGCTATCGATGAAACGGTGTGCCTCTTCTTGTCCGCCTTTTACTTCGAAGGTGAAGATAGAGCCGGCACCGTTAGGGAAGTAACGCTGATATAGTGCATGGTCGGGATGATTGGGCAAAGACGGATGATTCACCTTTTTCACTTTCGGATGATTGTTTAAGAAATCGACTACCTTCAGTGCGTTTTCCACATGACGTTCTACACGCAATGACAATGTCTCAAGTCCTTGCAGCAGGATGAAAGCGTTGAACGGGCTGATAGCGGCTCCGGTATCACGCAGCAGGATGGCACGGATGCGGACAACATAAGCTGCCGGGCCGGCGGCATCAACGAAACGTACGCCATGATAGGAAGGATCCGGCTCCGTGAGCTGTGGGAATTTGCCGGAAGCCACCCAGTCGAACTTACCGGAATCAACGATAACTCCGCCTAATGACGAGCCGTGTCCTCCGATGAATTTCGTTGCGGAATGTACCACGATATCTGCTCCATGCTCGATGGGGCGAATCAGGTAGGGAGTGCCGAACGTGTTGTCGATAATCAACGGAATTTTATGACGGTGAGCGATTTCGGCTACGGCTTCTATATCGATGATATTGGAATTCGGGTTGCCTAATGTCTCGATAAACACCGCTTTGGTATTTTCTTGAATAGCTTTTTCAAAGTTGGACAGGTCACTCGGATCCACAAAAGTCGTCGTGACACCATAAGTAGGTAGCGTATGTGCCAGCAAGTTATAGCTTCCACCATAGATAGTCTTGGCTGCAACAATATGATCGCCAGCGCGAGTGATATTCTCAAAAGCATAGGTGATGGCTGCCGCACCGGAAGCCACTGCCAAGCCGGCTACTCCGCCTTCAAGGGCTGCTACGCGTTGCTCAAATACTCCTTGCGTGGAGTTTGTCAGACGACCATAGATGTTTCCCGGATCTTGCAGGCCGAAGCGTGCGGCTGCATGGGCGGAATTGTGAAATACATAAGACGTGGTCTGATAGATAGGTACTGCGCGGGCGTCTGTTGCCGGGTCTGCCTGTTCCTGTCCTACATGTAGCTGTAAAGTCTCGAAGTGTAAATTCTTTGTTGCCATAATCGTATGTTTTTTTAAGTTTAATAATCGTTTTATTTTCTTGCAAAGTTATGCTGTGTGGAGTTATCGAACAAGATATGATGAAAATATAGAAAATAATACTATTTTTGTGTCGTCATATAGAAATAGTGATTTATTTCAGTGTTGAAATTTGCCTTTTAAAAGAATATTATTCTATGACCGCATTGGAGAAATTGGATAAAGTGGATTTGCAGATACTCCGTACTTTGCAAGAGAATGCCCGCCTGACCACCAAAGAGCTGGCTGCGCGGGTGAGTTTGTCATCAACCCCTGTGTTCGAACGCCTCAAACGGCTTGAGAGCGGCGGGTATATAAAGAAGTATATCGCCGTACTTGATGCGGAAAAACTGAATCAGGGATTTGTCGTGTTTTGCAGTGTGAAACTTCGGCGGCTGAACAGGGATATCGCAGCCGAATTTACACGAATCGTGCAGGATATCCCCGAAGTGACCGAGTGTTATAATATATCGGGCAGTTATGACTATATGCTGAAGATTCATGCGCCCAATATGAAATATTATCAGGAGTTTATCCTGAATGTATTGGGCACGATTGACAGTTTAGGCTCGTTGGAAAGTACCTTCGTAATGGCTGAGGTGAAGCATCAGTACGGGATACATATTTAAGAATTTCTTGTAACTTTGCAGCCGATTGTAGAAAAAGAGGTTGGAAATGGTAAATAAATATGAAGCACGACTGGGCACAGAGCGCATGTTGCCACTTGTTTTCAAGATGGCGCTTCCGGCGGTGGCGGCGCAATTTGTGAATTTGCTTTATAGTATGATTGACCGCATTTATATCGGGCATATTCCAGGTATAGGTACGGATGCGTTGGCGGGAGTGGGTGTGACAACCTCTCTGGTCATACTGATTTCTTCTTTTTCGGCAATAGTCGGGGGTGGCGGTGCACCGTTGGCGGCTATCGCACTCGGACGGGGAGACCGTTCTCGTGCCGGAAAGATACTTGGAAACGGATTTGTGCTGCTGATACTGTTCACCCTGTTCACTTCTTTTATCGCATATACCTTTATGGAACCGATTCTACTTTTTACGGGAGCTTCGGAACATACATTGAAATATGCCGTCGACTATCTTTCCATCTATTTATTGGGAACCGTCTTTGTTGAAATATCCACAGGACTGAATTCCTTTATCAATGCACAAGGACGGCCCACTATCGCCATGTGTTCTGTATTGATAGGGGCATTGCTGAATATCATCCTCGATCCGGTTTTTATTTTCGGCTTTGGCATGGGAGTGAAAGGCGCTGCCTTGGCTACTGTACTCTCGCAGGCATGTAGTGCCACATGGGTGCTGACTTTCCTGTTCTCCGGGCGTGCTTCTCTTCCTCTGGAAAAACGCTATATGAGATTGGAGAAGAAGATCATACTTTCCATATTTGCTTTGGGCGTATCTCCGTTTATCATGGCAAGCACAGAAAGTCTGGTCGGTTTTGTACTGAATGGCAGTCTGAAAGAATTTGGGGACATTTATGTCAGCGCCTTAGCGATTCTGCAAAGTGCGATGCAATTTGCAAGTGTGCCGTTGGCAGGATTCGCGCAAGGTTTTGTGCCTATTGTGAGCTATAATTACGGACATGGCGACAAGCAACGTGTCAAAGACTGTTTTCGCGTTGCATTGATAACCATGTTCTCGTTCAACTTGCTGTTGATGCTGTTTATGATTCTATTTCCTTCAACGGTAGCATCGGCCTTTACCAATGATGCGAGATTGATAGAGACGGTTCGTTGGACGATGCCTGTGTTCTTGGGTGGCATGACCATTTTCGGATTGCAACGTGCCTGCCAGAATATGTTTGTGGCATTGGGACAAGCTAAAATCTCCGTATTCATTGCTTTGCTTCGTAAAGTAATCCTGCTGATTCCGTTGGCATTGATATTGCCCCATTTTATGGGAGTGACCGGGGTATATGCGGCTGAGGCTATATCCGATGCAACTGCGGCTATTTGTTGTACGCTGTTGTTCTTTTGGCGGTTCCCAAAAATATTGGGGAAGATTCAGGGAAATTCTCTTAATCGGATAAACTTCTGAATAGATAAACTTCGAATAATCAAAGATTTTGCCTATATTTGTTCTTATAACTAAAATGTAAACAAATAAATAAACATGAGAAAACAACTATCAGTTACATTAGTCTGCTCCCTTCTTGTTTCGGCTACGACATTTGCTCAAAGCTGGAAGCCTTATGAAAATATAGCGAAGGGAAAGGCTTATGAAAAATCCGATTGCGTGACATTGTTGGACAGCACGCTGGTATCTGTCCAGCCTACCGGACAAGGCTCTTTTGCCGTGTGTAAAGTTATCAAGGTACAGACTCCGAAAGGAGCGGTGGCTAACCGGATAATTAAATATGACTACGATCCGCTTACCGCTCATGCCGAATTCAAACATGCAACTATTTATCGTGCAGATGGTAGGGTGGAAGAACTCGATGTGAAGAAAGCCTGTGATTATGCAGCTCCCGCACGGGCGATTTATTGGGGAGCAAGGCAAATTATGCTCGAAGCAGGTGCCTTGCAGCCCGGAGATATCGTGGATTACGAAATCGCCAAAAAGGGGTTTACTTATGCACTGCTTGGAGCCGATGAGGAAGACGATTCTCGTTTCATTCCGCCTATGCGTGGACAATTCTATGACATTGTGCCTTTTTGGAGCACCGTTCCCACTGTGCGTAAAGTTTATAAAGTATCCATCCCGATGGAGAAAGAAATGCAATTTCAGTTTTATCAGGGAGAGTGCACCTCATCCATGCGCTATGAAGACGGTCGCAAGGCATATACCTTTGTGATGGAGAACATGATGCCTTTTGCCAAAGAGCCGAATATGGTAGACCTTTTCGATGCTGCTCCCAAACTGATGATGTCTTCTACGCCTCAATGGAAAGACAAATCGCTGTGGTTCAATAAGGTGAATGAAGATTATGGTAGTTTTGCCTCTTTCCCTGCCGCACAGAAAAAGGTGGATGAACTGATAAAAGGCAAGAAAACTGAAATGGAAAAGATTGCTGTACTGACTCATTGGGTGGCAGATAACATCCGTTATTCCGGTATCTCGATGGGGAAAGGAGAAGGATATACGCTTCATAACACGGAAATGAACTATACCGACCGTTGCGGAGTTTGTAAAGACATAGCAGGCACATTGATTTCATTTTTGCGGATGGCCGGTTTTGAAGCCTACCCGGCTATGACGATGGCAGGCAGCAGAGTGGAGAGCATTCCTGCCGACCACTTTAACCATTGTGTGGCAGTGGTGAAATTGGCGAATGGCACTTATATGCCCCTTGACCCCACGTGGGTTCCTTTCTGTCGCGAACTGTGGAGCAGTGCCGAACAGCAGCAGAACTATCTGCCGGGTGTGCCCGAAGGGTCTGATTTGTGCATCACTCCGGTTTCAGCTCCCGAAAATCATTATATGCGTATCAAAGCCGACAACCGCTTGGATGCAAACGGTACTCTGCGTGGTACTTTCACTCTTACCGCCGAGGGACAGAGTGACAGCAATATCCGCCGCATCTTTACTACCGGATTTCAGAGCGAATGGAAAAATACAATGGAAAGACAGCTCTTAGCCATATCTCCAAAAGCCAAATTGTTGAGTGTAGACTACGGTAAGAATCCTAAAGACTATCAGGCGGCACCTATTAAAATCACCTTCCGTTATGAAATACCTGACTATGCATTTAAAGGAGAGAAAGAGATGTTTTTCCGTCCATTGGTGATGAATAACCTTTATAATCAGGTACGTTCTTACTTGCGTATCGACACTTCGTTGAAAGAACGTAAGTATGGTTTCAAAGATGGCTGTTCGCGTCTGGTCGAACTGGATGAAACGATCCAGCTTCCGGCAGGATACAAACTGGCGAATGCCAACAAGAATGAAACAATGCAAGGTACGGGAGCCAATTTTGAAGGCTCATTGGCGCAGCAAGGAAACAAAGTGTTGCTTCACAACAAACTGGCTTTGAAGAAACGTGTCTATGAGGCTTCCGACTGGGATAGTTTCCGTAATTCAGTGAATGCTCACAAGGCATATGGTGAATATTTAGTGATTAAAAAGTAGAGCAGAATGAAAAATATACATTATTATATAACTACACTGGTAGTACTGCTGCTTATAGTAGCTCCGGTGAAAGCGGCATCCGAAGCCGAATTCGGGAAATTGCACAAAACTTACATCTTGCATACTGATGGTAGCCAGGAGATGCGTGTACAAAAGGAACTGACACTATTTACCCATGCAGCAATGAATCGTCTGTATGGTGAAAGTTTTATTATTTATAATCCGGAGTTTCAGGAATTGAAGATTCACGAATCTTACACCCGTCAGAAAGACGGCAATATTGTAAAGACACCCGAAAATGCGTTTGTGGAAGTACTTCCCTCTGCGGCAGCCGATGCTCCGGCATATAATGGTTTGAAAGAAATGGTCGTAGTCCATACCGGATTGGAGTTGGGAGCTACTATTTATCTGGATTACTCTGTTATTACCCGCCCGGGCTATCTACCCGAACTGGACGTGTGCGAGCAGGTGGAAGAACTTTCTCCAATCAAAGAATATGTACTTTCATTGTCAGTGCCCGAAAGTAAACCTTTGCATTATGAATTATTGAATGGAAAGACTGCTCCGGCAGTGAAAACTGAGGGTGGTGTAAAAATAGTGATCTGGACATTGAAGAATGTGCAACCACGTCCTTATATGCTTGACGTTTCTTTGGCGGCAGGCAATGTGCAGGCTATTTTGGCTTCTACTTACGCTTCAAAAGCCGATGCCTTGAAAGTGATTAAACAACAACTCGAGAGTAACGGAAAGGAAGTTTCAGAATTGGCAAAGAAACTGACTGCCAACGCACAAAGTCCGGAGCAAAAAACAAAACAACTCACTGCTTACGTACAAGGATTAGGAAACTGCCGTTTGTCATTGTCGCAAACCGGATACCGTTTGCGTCCGGCTGCCGAAGTGATTCGCTCGGCTTATGGGACGGAAGCGGAGAAAGCGGCTTTGTTGGCTGCCTTGCAGCAAGCAAGCGGTATTCAAACTGAAATAAAAGCTGTTTTTCCTAAAACAGTGAATAAGGATGCAGCAGGACTTGCTACTGTCAGCAAACTGTTTGTTACTGATAATGCAGTTGCTGATATACAGGATTTTGTTTCTGTTGTCAATATGGATGCCCAGCCGGTAGTCTTAGAAACGGTTTCCCATGTGATTTCGCAAACCGACACATTGCGGGTGACTGCAAAAACCGGAAAAGCTTTGGAAGCAGGTTATCGGAGATTCGAACTGCCCCAGGCGCGGAGCGGCTGGGCTGCTTATGAAGGACGTTCAACAACTATGAATACAACTCGTCCGGTTAATCTGCTATTGCGATATTTACCCGATGAAACTTATACTTGTATTGTGAAAGTTACCGATGGGATGAAACCGATAGTGTTACCGACTGATAAAAAGATTGAGAATTCTGTCGGTAGCATGGAAGTTACAGTGAAAAGAACAGCAGATGAAATAGAGATTGTCCGTACCTTGAAACTGAAAAAGCAATTGATAACTCCGGCAGAATATCCGGCATATTATCGTTTGATGTCGGAATGGATGGATGCTGATAAAAGTACTTTGCTCTTTCAAGTTGCAAAGTAGTATTATGGAGTGAAATAAAAATGGATGATAAACAGGAATAAATAGGAAGCGAAAATATGGTGTTGTAGAGTTTGGCTGAAAAAGGCTTGTTGAGAATGTGGCCGCTTATAGATATGCAATAGAGAAAATGTCGAAAAAAAATGAGGGCGGAGACTATGAAGAAATAGTCTCCGCCCTCATTGTCGAAGGAAGTATTAAGGAAATTTTTACAACAATGGCATTTCTACTCTTGTCACTTGTTCCTCTTCAGGTATATCGGGACCGGTATAGTAATATTCGATAGATGTTCCCGAAGCCTTGTAACCATTGGTCTTTATCCATTCCATCATTTCATTGTACAGGGAAGCCAACTCGGCATAAGTTCCTCTATTCAGACAGGAAATTATTTTTCTTTCCGGTATTATTATAGATTGTATCCCCTCTTTGCCCTGTAATTCTTTGGTTGATTTAAGACCGATAATCATTCTGATATTCTGTTCAGTTAAACTTTCAAAGTCAGGATATTCAACGTAGGGGATATCTGTTGTGACTTCTCCCTGTTCTTTAAATAAAGAGTCTATCTTTATGAAATTTTCTCCGATAGCTTTCGACATTCCCTTCATATCTGTCCGTACTTCAACTGTCAAAGCGAATTGTTCCGGTTGTTTCAATAGCATGATTTCTGAAATCTTTCCCATAATAGATTGTTTTTGAGTGTTGATAACTTATTATTTCTTTACGACCGGAATATAAATGTCAGTAATTAATTCCGTTTTGAGAGTGGAATCAGGATGATTCATATACATCTCAAAGCTAAAGGGACTTTGAGGACGATACTTGCTTTTCGGAAACCATTCTTCGTAAATTCTCCGGTAGAATTTGTGCAATAGAGAATAATCTCCGGTATGCCTGAATATTGCATAGCGACCACCGGGGATTTCCATGATTCCCGGTTGAGAGTCATGTGTCATGTTATTATCTGTCGTTACTCCGAGATAGAAGCGGCATTTATCCATAGGAGTAATGGATGGGTCGTCCATACTGACACTGACAAATTTATAATTCGATTTCCTTTCATTATACTGCCTGGCATAATTTATCAGCCTGTTCCATATTAATTTATATCGGAGCTCATCCTTATATTTTTCACCGACTTCAATATAGAATATTTTCATAGGCTGAATCGACCAAATTTCAGGGACAATAACCGTATGCTGTTCGTCATGCATCGGCTTGTATTCTTCCCTATATTGAGAAGTCGTTATTTTGAAATGCTTTTTGAAAGCTTTGGCAAGACTAAACTTTGTCTGATAGTTTGTCTGCTCTAAAATTTGGTTGATTGTAAAGTCAGTAGATACTAATAAATGTGCTATATGTTCAAGTCGTAACCGTTGTATATAGCTTCCTATATTTTCTCCGCTGACGGTCTGAAAAACCTTTCTGAAGTGATATTTGGAAAGTCCGCTCATGTCACTTAGCATATCTGTATCCAAAGAATCGAATAAGTGATTATTGATATGAACGATAATATCCTGAATCTTCTGATGGTGAATGTTACTGGTTTCCAACTTCTGTTTCCATCGTTTCAGTTTAGGTAAACGTCCGTTAAGTATAATCCTCAACTCTTCCGGTGAATATGTGGTATTTGCATATTCATTGTACTTGTCGGTGTATTTTATCCAAATATTAATCATCTCCGACATCGGAATATCGACGATATATTTTCCGTCTTTCAGGCAATAATAGCAATATTCGTCACTTCGCGAACCATCAGAGTTGGTACCCAGATATTTCTCCACATCAAATCGTAAAGGCATCCCGCAACTTTGACAATACTTCTTGCTTATTTCTGATTCAATCATTTATCGGTTCGGTTTTCGTTTGATAGACAGAAGTCGCTCCATATCACTGAATAAACTGGCATCTTTTAGTTCGAACATAATCCATTTCCCATCATGAAAAGTGGTCGCTTCATCATATGTCTTCAGTGTTTCATTGGAAAAGGCTTCTCGCTGTAATTCAAATTTGGCACGTTCATCTTTGCCTAAAATGACCATGAAACCAAGAGTCTGCTCTCTGACATATAGAGTGCAAAGCGTTTTTCCTCCTTTGCGATATTTATATTCGTACTTCCAGGCTTTTCCGCCATGATTCCACAATTGTTCCATATTGTACTTCTGTTCAATAAGTTGACAAAGTGAAGACCATACATTATAAAGTTCTTTACCTATCAGGTTTTCCAGCATTTCGGGAGTGGGAATCTGCAAAGTCTCTTTCATGGCATCTATATTTAATTTTAATTATCAATATTACAAAGATAGACTGATTTTTCGATAGATGGTTGTCCAATATAGCTGTCTTTCGTGTAATTTCGTTTATCAGATTGTTGCATAATGCTGAATGGATAAACTGCCATCATACTCTTTATATTTTGCGCCTTTGTATATCTTGACTAGCTTGTTGCCATATTCAATAATCATGTATTTGATAAATGGCGCATGCCGAATTTGTCTATAGATGCATCATTAAAAATAAAAAAGTATGCATATGTTTGCTTGATGCAGTAATAATTAATTTTCCAGTGCTATTGATTACTCCAATATAAGTTCTATAACCGGTAACTCGACATTTGGGCGTTCTACAGGTAAAGTGATGATAACATCGTCAGCTCCTGTGTTTTCGGTCATATGGCTTCCTTTTTTGGTTTCAGTTCGAAATTTTAGTTCTGAATTGTCATTCAATAATTGAGCATATTTGATTTTTCCTTTATATTGTTTTAGATATAAGGATTTGAATGGCCATTCTAACACGTGTATATACAGTCGGTTAGTATTGGGGTTATATGTGAGAATACAATTGTTGGGACAAGCATATTCAGTTGGTGCGGCGGTACATCCATAAATGGCGCTACTATGAAAACGCATCCAATGTGCCAGGCCGTTTAAACGTTCTATAGCACGTTCGTCAAAAACACCTCTTGCTGTTGGGCCAACGTTTAGTAATAGATTTCCACCCTTACTGACAGTTTCGGCTAACATAACAATTAGTTGATGTACACTTTTCCAACTGTATTCATCACGATGGTAACCCCATGACCCAGAGAATGTTTGACAGGTTTCCCAAGGAACTCGTTGGTTGTTTACTGTGGGCCACTGTTGTGGCATGAATTGTTCTGGAGTGATGTAATCCCAGCCTTGGTTATTCTCTGTTAGTCCGAGACGGTTGTTTATAATAATCTGTGGTTGCAATTTTCGTGCTAATTTAACAATGCCTTCTGCATCCCAGTCTTTACTATTCTTTCCATTTTCTCCTTCAGCATAAGTATAATCCATGAAAAGTTCATCAATTTGTCCAAATTCAGTGAGCAATTCGGTTAATTGTTTTTTCATATATTCCCTGTATTTTGCCATATTACGGTTCTTGTTTAATTCTTTCAAGAGTTCGGGTTTTTGTGGCATTTGGGGGTGGTTACGGTCAATGGTGAAATCGGGATGATGCCAATCCAATAACGAATAATAAAATCCTATACGTATGCCTTCGTTACGAAAAGCATTAACTAACGGCTTTAGGATATCCTTTTTATAAGGTGTATTGGTTATTTTATAGTCCGTATATTTACTGTCCCACATGCAAAAACCATCATGATGCTTAGTCGTGAAAACCATATATTTAACTCCGGCTGCTTTTGCCATATACGCCCATTCTTCCGGATTATACAAATCGGGATTAAATAAGTTTTTGTAACGGTTGTAATGTTCATCGGACATTTTTTCTCTGCTTTTTACCCATTCGTGGCGAGCAGGCATAGCGTAAAGTCCCCAGTGGATAAACAGACCAAACCTGTCATGTGTCCACCAAGACATACGTTCCGATTGGCTTAATGAGGAATTATATTGATTTTGAACAATATGTGTCGCATTCGCCTGTTGACAAGCGAAAGACAGGAGAAAGAGGGTATATATAATAGTTCTTTTCATACTTAGTACTTTATAGGTAAAATTCTGTTCATCGAATCTACAAAAATAGCTGCCATTCGTTGTTGCATATATGATTGTTCTCCCCGTATGGGATGATGTCCATAAGCTATGCCTTCTGTAACTTGAATATCCGTGGAATATAATTGGCTGAAAGGTTTTCCTGTGACAGGATGTAATACATTTTTTGAGAATCCGATATATTTATCAAATTCAATTAAAGGAAATCCCCATTTAGCGGCGAGTTTTCTGATACTTTCATTGTAAACGGTGCGACAATCATGCCAGTGTGTACATAATACAATAATTGCAGGTTTGCCATAAGGAGTATTATAGTATTTGGATGTAGTATCGTTACGTAATTCATAGCATTCCGTGAGGTAGCGTTTGATGACATAATCATAGGCTGCCGCGTAATTGCTGCGATCAAATGGTACTTCATAATCCGTGTATTTATCTTTCAGTTGAAGTTCTTCATAAACATCTTTATTATGTACTTGCATAATGACTAATGCATCAATATCTTCCAGTTCTTCTTTGGAGTAGAGGGTGCCATTGGCCATTCGGTTAGCTGTATTGGCCATAGCTTCTCCGCCTATGGCCCGGTTAATGGCTTCGGCATTCAGTTTGCGACAACCGATTTCGAACCAACCGTTTAGCGGAGAAGCGAATGAGGCTCCTGTCAATAAGATTTTGTATTCAGTTGTTTTTGACAGATTTTGTGCTACTGCTATTCCTGTGAATATATAGAATAACAGCACGGTTAGAAATGTCTTCTTCATATTTTCTTATTTTTTATGGTTTATCTATAATTCTGTATTTATCTACAGTAGGATTTAGTCCTTGTTTTAAATCGTGATACAATGGAGGTTTGTTAAAGTCAAAACTATAAGGCTCATAAAGTGTGGCACAATCCGGATGAGTCTCTCCGAATAGTTTATATTCTTTCCATAACCGGTCATAATTATCGATGGCTTTACGAATACTTTTTGTGTCATATTGGCCGTTCATATCTCCTTCGTAGCCTTTGAGCATGATAATCCAACCCTGTTCATAGATTGAATATAAGAGTAATCCGTACTTGGCGGAAGTTTGTAAGTAACGCTTTAGTTCCGGATTGCCTGTTTGTATTTTATCGGCTAGTGCTACAATCTCTTTCCAGATAGCAACACTTTGGGCTTTTTCTATTATGATTTTATGAGTTAGTCCTTGTTCTATAATAGTTTTGAGATTCTGTCTTAATTCTTTTTCTCCTCCGATGAATTGATCTCTCGTCCACCATACATTGATGGGGAGAACTAAAGAAGCTCTTCCTCTGACAATTGCATCAGCAGACAAAAGAGAAAGACGATGAAAACGTTCGATATCTTTTCCTTTGAATCCGTTGGCTATGGCGTATTTCTTGAATAATTCCTTTTCCGGTAACGACATCTGGTTTGCCCAATTGACCAATATTGCAACGTTTATGTCGCACCATAATTCATTTTTGATATAGGGACCTCTCCAGCCTCCTCCTCTTGACCATGTCCAAATACCGGCAAAATTGGGATTTGATTTTAACTGGTTCAAACAGTAAGGTTGGGAGTCTGATTTTAATTCTTCAAATCCGTTAAGTACACCGTCTGCAATATAATTCGGGTATGCTCCTTTGCCTTCATATTCGCGTTGACATTCAATTTCTACAATTTGTCTGTGCTTACCTATTCCTAATGTAGGGTTGAATTTATATGTTCGGTGATAATCCCCCTGTACGTGTTTTATGCATAGATATAGATTGGGGTGAGGTGTAACGTTGTTTGTTACGGAAAGGTAATATTGGGGATTGATATGGAAGTAGCCGAAATCCCATGTACGATAGAAGATTTTTTTATTTTGGCGTATGCACACTTCTTCTCTCAGCAGATTTATTAGGTTACTGTGTATTTTTTCTCCTCCATCGGTTTTATATATAGAATTATGTTCCCATGATTTTTCGTTTCTAGGTATGGGGCCATTACCTGTGTGGAAAGGAGTATTTTGCAAGTAAGTTTCTCCTACGCGAATAACCAGACCGTCAAGTTTCGGAAAACGTTTAAATATTTCTTGAAGCATGATTCGGTGTATCTCTTGTGTTTTGGGGCGAGTGAAGTCAATTCGTCCTATTGCGTCACAAATTTCATTTTTATAAATCTCCACCAAGCGTTTGGGAAGTACAATAATATCAGTAAAGTAATATGCTTCCAATCCGGCTTTATGGATAGCTTCAATCTTGTTCTCTATGCGGGTGGCAACAGAGTCGATCCATAGACGCTCCTTAGAACCGGCAGGACATATTCTCGGGTCTAAACTGCTATATGTTATGGCTGTATGTACAGACTGAAATTCATTAACTACCTGTGCGTTAAAGCCATATTGCACTAAATTCTCAGGTTCATTGAACCAAGTATTTGTGAAAGGTTCACCCGGATTATGATGAACCATATCCATAATAATAGGAGTTTGAGCAAACAAGCAACTCCACAGTGTGTTCGCTAGTAAAAGGACTAGAAATAGGTGTTTTCTCATGATAATATTATTGATTGTTATTAGTAGCTTGTTGATCTTCGATTGAATCAAAACCCTTTTGTTGTTGTTTTATAGAATTAATTAATTGTACTCTATCCGGTAAAGACGTGCGATATTTATCTATATATAGTCCGCATTTCTCTAATTGATATTCTGTTATAGAGCTAATTCCCGGAATATTTTTCAGACTTTTTAGAATAGATATTTTCCGGAAATTTAAGTTAGGAATTACCAAGTTTGTATTACTGCCGAAGTATGAATATTGAAAATCTTCATCTTTCCCTTCTTTTCGTAATCCGCAACGGCAGTTGATAAATATGTTATCTGCTATGCTGTTATTAATAGGCAATTCCAGATGGTCGGTCTGTAAAAATGTACTTATGCTTGGGTAGATGTTGTCCCAGTTGCCTTCGTTAATCCGGAAAACATCGAACAAATGGGTGAATTCAGGATTTTGTGCATTATAATTTCGTTTTTTTCCACGAGCATCAATACTTATACCTGCTGCATTACAATCAAAATATAGATTATTGTGAACGTAATTGCAGTGGCCTCCGCCTATAATGGTACCGGAAACGACTTGATGGACTACGTTTTTATAAATTGAGTCCCCCGCATGTCCATCATCTGCATATAATGCATTAGCTCTTGGTGAATGATGAATAAAATTATGGCGTAAGACATTGCCTCGTGAAGTCCAGTCCCAACGACTATAAAAGGCTCCGACATCACCTGTGACTTGAGCTATGTCGAACACTTCATTATATTCTAAAATGTTGTTGTTGCCTCCATAGATAAAGGCTGCATGGGGAGCGTTGTGCACCATATTGTGCCGGACGGTAATTCCCACCGCATTGCCTTCTCTTATGCCGATTC
>CAKUYM010000022.1 GCA_934716785.1 uncultured Bacteroides sp.
ACCAGTTCCGATTCCAGAATCGGTCCGTGTGGACGTACCATACTGTATATGTCGCTGGTTCCGGGAACAGTGATAGCCTGCACCCGTTGGTGTTTCCCTTTTCGGTGGTCGGCGATAAACATATCGGCGTACACACGCTCGGGATAAACCTTGCTGCTCTTATCTGAAGAAAGCGTGACTTGAAACGTCTTTTTTCCATGAGCGGGAAGATCGGTTACAAAGGCAAGTTCGTCCATCTTTTTGTCTCTGTCCAAGTCATCCAATTGGGATGGAACTTCATTCGTCCCTTCCATGACGACGGCAGATTTAATGTTGAAACTTGTACGCAGGTCGCGCAGATCGACGACAACCGGAGCATCCGTTTTTGCTTGGTTCCAGTTGTTGTGTACCTCCACGGTAAATGTCTTTTCCTGTTTCTGAGCTGATGCCGGCAGAATAAAACTTCCCCCAAGCAAAGCAATTAAAAAAAGGTTCTTCTTCATGATTTCAGATGATTCCGATACAGATAGTATATATAGCATTTCTCTTTGCAAAAATAACTGAAAAAATAGCAGACTTCCCATCTTCTGAAGATAAAATAGTCTGCTATTTGCTCTTTTTGCTATATATAATGATATTGTGGTAGACTTTATTTGAAGCTTAAAATTTCTCCTTTTGCTCCTACTCCTTCGTAAACCTTTCCGTCTATGGTCAGGTTCTTGGCATTCTTGACGTTTAGGATATTATTGCCTTTGGAAGACTCGATATGTATGTTATCCAAAGTAACTCCGTCTGCCTGACTGATGAAAATTCCGTCTGTGGCTTCGCTTATTACGACATTTTTGACCGTAACATTGCTTATCGGCATTTCCGGCAGCCCGTTGAAAAACATCGCACGTCCCGAACCTCTGCATATGATGTTCGATATATGAATGTCGCGGAATACGGGTGTTTCTTCCGTCACCTCCGGAACAGCGCTTTTCATGCGCCCCAGCAAATCTTCTTCCGATTCTTCTCCGGCAGCTTTGCCGCCATAGAACAGATCGAACAGTAACGGCTCGTTCGGGATGTTGATCATGTTGATATTGTTGATGTAGATGTTCTCTACCACACCGCCACGTCCGCGGGTACTCTTAAAGCGCAAACCTACGTCAGTACCTAAGAACGTACAATCTTCCACATAGATGTTTTTTACGCCACCGGACATTTCGCTGCCGACAACGAATCCGCCGTGTCCGTGCAATACGGTATTATTCTTCACAATCACATTCTGACAAGGTTCGCCACGGCGCCGGCCTTCTTCATCTTTACCCGACTTGATGCAGATTGCATCGTCGCCCGCATCGAATACGCTATTGATAATTAATGCATTCTTGCAGGACTCAAGGTCGAGCCCGTCTCCGTTTTGAGAATACCAGGGATTGGTCACCATGACGTTGTTGACAGTGATATCCTCGCATGACAACGGGTGCAGGCACCATCCCGGTGAGTTCTTGAAAGTGACCCCTTCCAGCAAGACCTTCTTGCTCTTGATAAAGCTCAACAAAACAGGACGCAGCCATGGACGGATTTCGGCCCATTCTTCATCCGTATTGATGCCTTCGGGAACATTGAAGTCCTTGCAGGCCATCGCACCTTTCAGTGAGCCTGCCGTGGGATACCATATCTCTTGCTTCTCATCGAGGACGCCGCCCGAGTTGACCAAGTTCTTCCATTGCGAAGCAGTCAGTTTGCCTTTCTTTACCGGACGCCAGCAATCGCCGTTTCCGTCGAATGTACCGTATCCCGTAATAGCGATATTCTCAGAATTGCGTGCCGAGAGCGGTGACTGGCAACGACGGGTTTCCAATCCCTCAAAGGAGGTGGCAATGATGGGATAGGCATTGAAATCTCCGGTGAAGAGTATCAGGGAGTTTTGCTCCGTATAAAGATTTACGTTACTTAACAGCTCGATGGGACCGGTCAGCCAGATGCCTGCCGGAATAATTACTTTGCCGCCGCCGTGTCGGTTCACGTCTTTGATTGCGTCGTTGATAGCTTTCGTATTCAGGAACATACCGTCTCCTTGGGCTCCGAAATCTACGATGTTTACTTCATAAGCAGGGAAAAACGGTTGTTGTACTTCCGGCATTTCGAAAGGTAAATTCCGATAGATGGCATTGTCGATGCTGTTTCCGCTCACTGTCTTTTCGCCGGACTTGCATCCTGTAACGAATGGCAGGCAACATACGGCCATCCAGAGAAGTCTTCTTGTCAATGTGTTCATTTAGTAATTTAATTTATATAGGGTTATACATTTATTGTTTTCATTGGCATTCCATTGAACATCGCAAAGATAGGAGCACCCGTCTAAAAGGATGTGGACTAATTGATAGAATACGTGTATTTTTTGTGCATTTCTACCTATTATTTGCACACTTCGCATGATTTTATGCAGAAAGTGATTATCTTTGCACAAAATTTAACTATAAAAAGAATATGAGTTACAACTTGTTGAAAGGGAAAAGAGGAATTATCTTCGGTGCGTTGAACGACCAGTCCATTGCATGGAAAGTGGCCGAACGTGCAGTAGAAGAAGGTGCAACTATTACATTATCAAATACTCCGATGGCTATCCGTATGGGAGAAGTCAATGCTTTGGCCGAAAAACTGAATTGCCAGGTTATCCCGGCAGACGCTACAAGCGTAGAGGATTTGTCGAATGTATTTCAAACCTCGATGGACGTGCTGGGTGGACAGATTGACTTTGTGCTCCATTCTATCGGTATGTCTCCCAATGTGCGTAAGAAACGTACTTACGATGACCTTGACTATGGAATGTTGGATAAGACATTGGATATTTCGGCTGTTTCATTCCATAAGATGATACAGTCTGCCAAGAAATTGAATGCTATCGCCGATTACGGTTCAATCATTGCATTGAGCTATGTGGCTGCACAGCGCACTTTCTATGGCTATAACGATATGGCAGACGCGAAAGCGTTGCTCGAATCCATTGCGCGTAGTTTCGGTTATATCTACGGACGCGAACATAACGTGCGTGTGAACACGATTTCACAATCACCTACATTCACAACTGCCGGTTCGGGAGTGAAGGGCATGGACAAGCTGTTCGATTTTGCCAACCGTATGTCTCCGCTCGGCAATGCGAGTGCTGACGAGTGTGCGGATTATTGTATCGTTATGTTCTCCGACCTCACCCGCAAGGTGACCATGCAGAACCTCTATCACGACGGAGGATTCTCCAGTGTCGGCATGAGTCTTCGTGCCATGGCTACTTACGAGAAAGGACTCGATGAGTACAAGGACGAAAATGGTAATATCATTTACGGTTAATACATTATGAAACTACGGATTTCTCTTCTTATTATATGGATAAGTATGCTTTTCGCCTCCTGTGGGTTAAGCACAGGAAACGGCACGGAGCAGAAGGAAGAGGAGATTTCTGTTCTGAGATATGATAAGCTGTTGGGCGAGTATGTTCGCTCCAACAGCTTTTCTGCTATGCAGAAGTTGACGATGGACTATCGTATGCCGACAAAGATTCTGATTGAAGATGTGCTGGCTATCGGTACGGTGAAGGATGATACTATCGCGCAACGACTGCAAAAATTCTATTCGGATACGACTCTGATTCGTCTGATGGGAGACGTGGAAGCCAAATTCCCCAATTTGGAGGAAGTGGAAAAGGGGCTGACCAAGGGATTCAAGAAACTGAAGAAGGAGGTTCCCGATACGAAAGTGCCGTTTATCTATTCTCAGGTGTCTGCATTCAACGAGTCAATTGTTTTGGTTGATTCATTGCTCGGTATCAGCCTTGATAAATATATGGGCGAGGACTATCCTCTTTACAAACGTTTTTATTACGATTATCAATGCCGCTCGATGCGTCCTGAACGGATTGTGCCGGATTGTTTCGTTTTTTATCTTTTGAGCCGTTACGGTATGGTTTATCATGAGGGCACTTGTCTTATCGACTTGATGCTCCACTCCGGAAAAATCAATTATGTGATGCAGAATCTGTTGGGGTATGATAATATAGGTGAGGCTATGGGATATTCGAAGGAAGAGAATGCATGGTGTAGGGAGAATGAACAGGCTATTTGGGAGTATATCTGTTCCAATGACCATCTGCATGCACGCGACCCGATGGTGATACGTTATTATATGAAACCGGCTCCGGCTGTTGAAATGTTAGGCGGTCGGGCTCCTGCGCTGATTGGTACGTGGATAGGTGCGAGAATCGTCGCTTCGTATATGAAAAAACATAAGGACATGAAGCTGAAGGATTTGTTGGATTTTACGGATTATCATCGGATGCTGGACGAATCCAATTATAAGGCTTCCTGATGCTCTCTGATTTCCTGATATTCCCTCGGTTATTTGGTTGGTATTCTCCGGTTTTCCGGCATAGCGGATATTTATTTTTAACTTTCAATTTTTCAATTTAGCAAGTGGAAACTGCTCTTTATTTGTTGCCCGTTACTTTAGGCGATACACCTGTTGAGAAAGTGTTGCCTTCTTATAATAAGGAGATCATCTCCGGTATCCGTCATTTTATAGTCGAAGATGTTCGCTCTGCCCGCCGTTTCCTGAAAAAGGTGGACAGGGAGATTGATATCGACGCATTGACGTTCTATCCGTTGAACAAGCATACTTCGCCTGAGGATATTTCCGGCTATCTGAAACCTTTGATGGACGGAAACTCGATGGGGGTGATTTCGGAAGCCGGCTGTCCGGCTGTTGCCGATCCGGGTGCGGATGTGGTGGCTATTGCCCAGCGCAAGAAGTTGAAAGTAGTACCTTTGGTAGGGCCGTCTTCTATCATCCTTTCCGTGATGGGGTCGGGCTTTAACGGCCAGAGTTTTGCTTTTCACGGTTATCTGCCGATTGAACCGGGCGAACGTAGCAAGAAACTGAAGGCATTGGAGCAACGCGTGTATACCGAAAATCAGACGCAACTCTTTATCGAGACACCTTACCGGAACCATAAAATGGTGGAGGATATTCTACAGAACTGCCGTCCGCAGACAAAACTGTGTATAGCTGCCAATATCACTTGTGAAGGAGAGTACATACAGACACGCACAGTGAAAGAATGGAAAGGACATGTGCCCGATTTGTCTAAGATTCCTTGTATTTTTCTCTTATACAAATAACGTTCTTCAGATGCTCGTACTCGTTTTCAAAGCAACTGCTGAAAAAATCTTTGCCTAAGTTCTCTTCTATCTGTGCGAAATTCCATAGCTTGCTGTTCTTAAAACGGGGAGTACAGAGGGCGGAATCATCGTCCAAGTCGATAATGAACAGGTAGACAAGACGATTGGTTATCTCATTCTCGAAATGATAGATGATGTTGAACCTCGGCTCGATGTCTTTGACATGAGGGAGGGTGGCGTGCATCAGGCGGGTGACGCCTTCATCCAATGACTCTCCGTAGCGGAGGTAACATTCCATCGGAATATCCGCTTTGTTCTTGTCAAGGATTGCGGTTGACGGTCTGTCGCAAAGGAATAACATTCCGTGGGTGGATACGGCTATTCTTATCACCGGGTTGATATAGGCATTCTTATAATTGATGGCTTCTATGGCAAGTGTCTTGCCAATCACATCTCCTTTGGTATTGACAATGGGCACGTATTCCGTGTGAGACATCAGGTGATTGAAATAGCGGATGGCAATCTGGTTGAACAGGATACTCATAATGAAGACGGTGGGTGGTAGTATCTCGTAGAGGATAAGTTCTCTCGTTTTATTCGGTGTGGTTTGAAAGGCGATAGTGCCGCTGATGATAATGAAATGCAGGATGCCGAATATGAGGGAGATACGTGCCGATACGACAGCGGCTTCCGCTCCTTGGGCGTATAGGCGTTTGTTGCAGGAACCTATCTGCCGCAGGAAATGGTTGATGAATCTTTTCTTATGTATGTAGAGTGCCAGCATAGGGATGAGGATGCTCACTTCCAAGGTGAGGGGAAGGGCATCCGGCGGAACGTAATCTCCCGGAATCAGTGCCGCCAAGGACAGCAATGCAAGCATGGCGGTCGCTATGTATAGGATGAAGTTGGGAAGCAATGCACCTTTGCGCTTATGGGAAAGATATATCCCTGCGGTACCTATTCCTGTACCTATATAAATAGCGGTGTCCTGCGTTATAAATTCGCACAATAGAATGGCAATGATAACGGGGATAAACCCCAGTGACATATTGAATGCGGAAGAAAGTATTCTTTTGTGCTCCATCATCTCTCTCAGTTTATTTGTCGGTCTTACTGATAGAACAAATAGTGTCTGCGTTTTGTTTATGTTGGATGTGTTTTTCTGCATGATAGGACGAACGGACGAGGGGGGCGCTTTCTACGATGCTGAATCCTTTCTCTAAACCGATAGTCTTGTATGCCGCGAATTGTTGCGGGGTCACGTATTCGGCAACGGGATAGTGGCGGTGACTGGGTTGCAGGTATTGTCCGATAGTGAGAATCTGGCAACCGACTGCCAATAAATCATCCATCAGCATTTCCACCTCTTCGGGAGTCTCTCCCAAGCCGACCATGATGCCGCTTTTGGATTTTACTCCTTGGGCGGAGATGCGCCCTATCACCTTCAGGCTTGTGTCATAGTTGGCTGCGCTGTGCACCGACGGACTGATGCGGCGGACTGTTTCCATATTGTGCGAGATGATGTCGGGGCAGGCTTCTATCACGAGGTCTACCAGCTCCGTCCTGCCTTGGAAGTCGGGTATCAGTACTTCGATGGTAGTTTGAGGATTCAGTCGTTTGATTTCACGGATGGTACGTGCCCAATGTTCCGCTCCCAAGTCGGGGAGGTCGTCCCGGTCTACGGAAGTGATGACGGCATGATCCAGTTTCATCAGTGCGACGGACTCTGCCACGTGGGTGGGCTCATTGGCATCCAGTGGGTGCGGACGTCCGGTCTGCGTGTTGCAGAACTTGCAACTTCGGGTGCAGATGTCTCCTCCGATCATGAAAGTGGCCGTGCCTTTTCCCCAGCATTCACCCATATTAGGGCAACGCCCACTGCTGCATATGGTATGCAGGCAGTGGGAGTCGACAATCCGTTTGGTCTCGGTGTATCGTTCGTTGGCACCGATATTGATTTTCAGCCATTCAGGCTTACGTACCCTGTTTGCCATTATAAGTTGTTCAAGAAGAAATTAGTCAACCGTGTGTACAGGTGCTGACGGGTTTTCCCACCGTATATGCTGTGATTGCGGTTGGTATATACCTGCATGTCAAACTGTTTGCCGAGTTGGACCAAGTGTTCGGCATACTCGGTGCAGTTCTGGAAATGCACATTGTCATCAGCCATACCGTGTACGAGCAGTAGGTTGCCATGCAGCTTGTCGGCACGGGTGAAAGCGGACGATGCTTTGTAGCCCTCGGCATTTTCTTTCGGGGTGCGCATGAAGCGTTCGGTATAAACCGTGTCATAGAAGCGCCAGTCGGTCGGTGCGGCAACGGCTACTCCTGCTTTGAATACGGGAGTTCCTTCGCTCATGCTCATCAGTGTCATGTATCCGCCGTAGCTCCATCCCCAAATACCGATGCGGTCTTTGTCTACATAAGATTGCTTGCCAAGGTAAAGAGCGGTCTCTACCTGGTCTTTGGCCTCTTTTACGCCGATTTTCAGGTAGGTACATTTTTCAAACGCTTCTCCACGGCCGCCGGTTCCGCGACCATCCACGCATACCACAATGAAGCCGCGGCTTGCCATGTAAGTTTCCCAACTGATACCCCAGTTGTCCAGTACCTGCTGTGAGCCCGGACCGCTGTACTGATACATCAGCACCGGATATTTCTTCGATGCGGAGAAATCTGTCGGTTTCATCATCCAGCCGTTCAGGGTTACGCCATCCGTGGTCTGGAAAGTGAAGAACTCTTTTTGCGGTATTGCATATCCTGACAGAGTCTCTTTCAGTTTATCATTTGTTATTAATGTCTTGAGTGTCTTGCCCGAATTATCGTTCAAGGTCACCACCATCGGAGTGTTCAGGTTGGTGAACTTGTTCATGTAATACTTCATTGATTGGCTGAAAAGTGGCGTGTTCGTTCCCACTTGCTGGGAAAGTTTCGTCTTTTTACCTTTCTTGTCTGTCTTGTAGACAGCCTTGCGCAGCGGGCTTTCTTCATTGCTGGTGTAGTAGAAAGAGCCGTCCTCTTCGTCGTAGCCGAGGAAGTCTTTCACTTCAAATTTGCCGTTCGTTACCTTTTTGATAAGATTGCCGCCCATGCTGTACCAGTAAAGGTGGCTGTAGCCGTCGCGCTCGCTGAGCAGACTGAAGTATTCGGGATAGAATTTGATATTGTCGAACGTATTCTCTTTAATATAGTAAGGCGATTCATCACGCAATATAAGTTTGCAGAGCGTAGAACGCGGGTCGGCAAAGTAAAGGTCGAAACGATCCTGATGGCGGTTCAACGTCATGATAGCCAACTTATTGGCATCTTTGGTGAAGCGGATGCGGGAGATATATCCGTCGGCATCCAACGGAAGTTTCATGGTGCGGGTGACGTGTGATTTGATGTCATATGTGCGTACCTCTACTTTAGAGTTAGGATAACCGGCCTTCGGGTACTTATAAGTGTACTCTCCCGGATAGTCATTGAAAGCGTCTATGTGGGGAGCTTGTCCGGCAAATACGGGGAAAGAGTAGGAGGGGACTGCCGATTCATCGAAACGGATAAAGGCAATCTGCGTGTTGTCGGCGCTGAATTCCAATGCACGGTTGAAGCTGAATTCCTCTTCGTACACCCAGTCGGGAATGCCGTTGATGATGGAGTTCTGTTTGCCGTCTTCGGTCACTTGGCTTTCACTGTTTCCATAGAGCAGTTTGACAAGGAAGATATTGTTGTCACGGACGAAAGCAATCATCGTGCCGTCCGGTGAAAAGACGGGGACCTGTTGAGGTCCGCCGTCAGACAGCCGTTCGATAATGTTGTTTGTCGTAACGCCCTTATCATTTCGTTTCAAAGGGTAGATATAATGTACGGCTGTATAAGAATGCCGGTAAATTGGGGTTGTCTTGGTGGCGATCAGCAATTTCTGTCCGTCGGGAGAGAACTGGTAGCTGTCGAAGTTCTTGAAGTCACATTCGCGTGCGGTATTCACATCGAAGATGACTTCTACTTTTTCTCCTGTTTTGAAAGAGTACTTGATGATTTGCGTGCCTTCGGGGTTCATCTGTGTGTAGTGTTCACCATCGGGCGTGGGGATAACCCCTTGAATGTTTTCCGGGCGGAAGCGTCCGGACGTGATATCTTTCAAATCGAGTGCCTTTTGTCCTTGTGCCATTCCGGTCAGGCTGAGAAGGCAGAAGAGCAGAGCTAAACTAACTTTCCTCATTTTATAAATTGTTTTATGTTTTACTGTTTATAGGTTTTAAGTTCGTATCCTGCAAAAATAGTAATAAACTTAAATCCCCCAAAGGACAAGCTCCTTTTTTAGGTTTGAATGACAGCTTATTTTCCTAACTTTTATATTTGTTTGGGAACAAGATGTGGTTGGTCAGTTAAAAAGATGCTTCCAACTATCTTTGCTTGTAGAAAAAGCGGGCGGTTGAAGAAGAAATCGTCTAAAACAGCCCCCGTATAGGCAGGAAATTAGGATAAACTATAAGCTTTAGTTTGTTTTAACTATAAAAAATAGTTTATGAACTAAAACTTTTCGTTATTTGCAGCAAATAAAGTTGCAAGTATGAAAGGATTAACAGCGAAAGAAGAAGAAATCATGGGCTTTTTCTGGGGAAAAGGCCCTTTGTTTGTGAAAGAAATGCTGGCTTTCTATGAAGAGCCGAAGCCGCATTTCAATACATTATCTACCATCGTGCGTGGGTTGGAAGACAAAGGCTTTCTGGCTCACAATACGTTTGGCAATACCTATCAATATTATCCTGTGGTCAGTGAAGAAGATTTTCGTAAGGGGACGCTTCGGAATGTGATTAGCAAGTATTTTAATAATTCTTATCTGAGTGCGGTCTCTTCTTTGGTCAAAGAAGAGGATATTACTTTGGATGAACTGAAACAGCTCATCGACGAAGTGGAACGAGCAGATAAGAAAGCTTAATCGGGTTTATCTGTTAAACGAAAATCTATACTATGGGAGCTTTCTTCATTTATATATTAAAATCATCCGTCTGCCTTGTTTTGTTTTACCTGTTCTTCAGGTTATTGTTGAGCAAGGAGACTTTCCATCATTTCAATCGGATTGCTTTGTTGGGAGTACTTCTTTTCTCTTTGCTTATTCCTTGCATTGAGGTGACCACTCGCCACGAAGTTGAGATGCAGCAGGCTGTGCTTTCTATTGAGCAATTGTTGTTGATGGCGGAACTGAACGCTATGGCTCCGGAAGTGGAAACTGTGGCGCAGGAAGCTCCATCTGTATCTTGGATACAAATTGTTTTATTGGTTTACTTGGCAGGTATCGTGTTTCTTGTCTGCCGTAGTGTTTATTCTTTGATTGCTCTATTCAGGCTGATACATTCAGGCAAACATGAGAAGTTGGAGAAAGGGGTGACTCTTGTGGCACATAACTTGTCAATTGCTCCGTTTAGCTGGATGAAATATATCGTTATCAGCCGGAGGGACTTGGAAGAGAACGGGCGGGAGATTTTGATTCACGAAACGGCACATATTCGTCACTGTCATTCCATAGATTTATTGTTGGCGGATATTTGTATTATCTTCCAATGGTTTAACCCGTGTGTGTGGCTACTTAAGCAGGAATTGCAGAATATCCATGAATACGAGGCGGATGAGACTGTAATCAATGAAGGAGTTAACGCAAAGGAATATCAACTATTATTAATAAAAAAAGCTGTTGGCACAAGGCTCTACTCTATGGCCAACAGCTTTAATCACAGTAAACTTAAAAAGCGTATCACTATGATGTTAAAAGAAAAATCAAGTCCATGGGCTCGTTTGAAGTACCTGTATGTACTTCCATTGGCAGCTGTTGCGGTAACTGCCTTTGCCCGTCCCGAAATCTCGGAGAAAGTCGAAGAGATTTCAGCTGTCAAAGTTAATGATTTGGCGGAGATTGTGCAAGAAAAGGTGCTGCAAGATACAGTGCAAGCATCGAGGGTTGTAAAGAAGGCTGCTGCGGAGACTGTAACGGGGAAGAAAGCAGAAAAAGAAACCGTTATTTTTGAAGTGGTGGAACAGATGCCTGAATATCCCGGTGGTATGGATGCATTGAAAAAGTACTTGGAAAGTAAGGTAGCGGAGTCTTCGGTGAAGGGGAAGGCTGCCGGATTGGTTACAATTGGCTTTACGGTCACAGAAAACGGAAAGGTGACAGACGTGAAAGTTCTTGAATCTGATCGGGAATCACTGAACAAGGAAGCTGAAAGGATTGTGCGGGAGATGCCGAACTGGATTCCGGGAAGGCAACGGGGTGTACCTGTACCTGTGAAATACTCTGTTCCTGTAAGATTCGGAACAATCAGAACAGGATTGGATAAGCAGCCGCTGATTTTTGCTAATGGTAAGGAAATCAGCATGGATGCTATGGAAAGGATGAATCCATCGGAGATAGAGAGTGTATCTGTGCTGAAAGATAGTGCTTCTATGAAGTTATATGGCAAACGTGGTGAAAATGGAGTGATTCTTGTAACGACAAAGAAGTCCGGTAAGACATCTCAGTTTAATTTTTCAAAGGCGGATAATCAGGAAAATGCAGTACTCGACTTTCGGGTTAGCGGTACTGTTGTTGATGAGCAGGGACGTCCCAAAGCCGGTGTGAGCGTACTTGTTCCTAATACGACCTCTGGTGCAATCACGGATATAGACGGGCATTTTAGTCTGAAAGCGGTGAAAGGGGGAAGCCTTCTGTTTTCATTTATTGGATGTAAATCAATGAAAGTTCCCGTAAGTGCTACAATGTCAGTGCGGATGGAACAGGAAGTGGTGAATTTATTTCCGGAAACTACCAATCGGCTTGTGAGGGTTCGGGATACAAAAACAGTCAGTCCTATAAATGGCATCAATATTCATGGAGTGAAAGAAGATAAACAGCCTTTAGTGATTGTTGACGGTAAGGAAGTATTGGAGAAAGACGCTTTAGCCAAGCTCGCTCCTGATCGCATTAAAAGTTTTACTATACTGAAAGATAAATCGGCAACATCTGTTTATGGAGATAAAGCAAAGGACGGAGTGATTATTGTAACAATGCTGACGGATGAAGAATATCTGGAACGGAAGAATAATCCAAAGAAGCCCTATGCAGATGCTTTAGAATTGGCGGATAGTGTAGTGCAAAAGTTTGCTGGGAAGGTAGTCTATTATTTGGATGATAAAGAGGTGAGTAAAGAACAGTTGAAAGGTATGTCCACCAAGTCGATCAGATCGGCTTCGGAAAATGATGTGGAAGGAGTAAAAATAGTACAGTTAAAAACCGACAAGTATGGTGCTGACTGGATTCCTGTGACTGGAACCGTGACAGATGAAAGTGGCGCACCGGTTGCTGCAACTTTGCTTATAAAGTATACCAATGACTTTGTTGTGGCTGATTCTGAGGGTCGTTTCAATATGAAAGCTCCTAAGGATGGAGTGCTTCGGGTTGGTGACGTTGATAAAGCTACTGTTGAGGTAAAGGTGAAACCTGTACTTAAGATCGTTTTGAAGAATAAATGAGATTTCTTCTATGAGCTTTATTTAGCGATATTATTTTATAATATTCTCAATTTTTAGACGGAGGTACTCAAGTATCTCCGTTTCTTGTTCCGGATGAAACCAACGGATCTCTTCATCGCGTTTGAACCAAGTCATCTGTTTGCGCGAATAAATACGGGAGTTTTGCTTGATTTTTTCTATGGCAAACGGAAGTTCCCATTCTCCGTCCAAGTACTTGAACAGTTCTTTGTATCCTACCGTATTGAGTGAGTTAAGTTGACGATAGGGGAGTACGGAGCGTACTTCTTCCAATAAGCCTTCTTCCATCATCATGTCCACACGGCGGTTGATGCGGTCGTAAAGCTCTTCACGGTCACGGGTCAGTCCTATTTTTATAATACGGAAAGGGCGTTCTTTCTTCTGCTGTGTGCGGAAAGAGGTATATGTGCGTCCGGTCATATAGCAGATTTCCAGTGCATGAATCACTCGCTTGGGATTCTTTAAATCTACAATGCGGTAATATTCCGGATCCAATAAGCGGAGTTCCGCACAAAGCTGTTCGAGACCTTCCGCTTCATATTTCTGCAACATGAGTTGGCGTGTTTCTGCATCAACAGTAGGAATATCGTCGATGCCTTTGCAGATGGCATCGACGTACATCATAGAGCCGCCGGTAAGAACCACGACTTCGTGTTGCGTAAATAGCTTTTCAAGGATTTCCAATGCTTCCGCTTCGTATTGGGCGGCACTGTAATAGTCTGTAAGATGGAGTGTGCCGACCAAGTGATGGGGTACACGTGCCAACTGTTCGGGAGTAGGTGCAGCCGTGCCTATTTTCAATTCGGCATAAAGTTGCCGCGAATCAGCAGACACAATGTTCGTTTGGAAATGTTCCGCTATCCGTAGGCTCAATTCGGTTTTCCCTACTCCGGTAGGGCCTATAAGAACGATGAGGGTAGGCAATGGAATCCGTTATTTAGTATTTGTCATCTTCGTAGGAGCCGCCTGCGCCACCGTCTATATCGAATCCTTCCTGATCGAAGTCTTCCATATCGAAATCCTGGTCGCCATAGAAGTTCTCATCCAAGTCGAGCGAACCGCCGGCAGCAGCCATTTCCTCAAAATCAATAGTCTGCTTGGGAGCTTCTCCGGATTTCTTGGTACATTTAGCACCTTTCATCTCTTTTCCGGTAATGATCTCGGACAACTCAATGAAGAAGCAACGTTCTGTCATGTAATCGAATACATAAAGCAACTTTTGTTTTTCATCTTCCACCAGTTCGTTGATAGCCGTATCTTTCATTACCCAGCTATCAATCTCCGGATTGTCGTCCATTTCTTCCAAAGTCACTTCTTTTTCTTTTTCCCAATCGTCATCGCAGATGAAAAAAGAAGTCATCTGGTCGTTTGCGTATCCTACTGATTTCAATATTGCTTCGTGGAAGTCATAGAATGTAGCTTCCGGATCAATCTGTATTTCTCTGATAAAATTGTCAACTTCATCAGATATAATAGTAAATCTGTATATCATAATGTGACTGTTTTGAACTGTTTATTTAATAATACCACGTTCCGAACTACGGATAAAGTTGATTATATAGTCGACTTCGGGAGTCTTTTCGAACTCATCCTCAATTTTCTTTAATGCTTCCGTCGTGTTCAGCCCGCTTTGGTAGATGATACGATAGGCATTGTGAATATTCTCAATCACTTCATTGGAAAAACCGCGGCGACGCAGACCGATAATATTGATACCGCTGAAAGCGATTGGCTCGCGTCCTGCAATAATATATGGTGGAATATCTTTGCTGAAACGACATCCGCCCTGAATCATTACATGGCTGCCTACATGGCAGAATTGATGCATCAATACATTGGCACTGATAATGGCGTTGTCATCAATTACAATTTCACCTGCCATCTTGGTGGAGTTGCCGATGATACATCCGTTGCCGACCAGTGCATCGTGCGCTACGTGCACACCTTCCATCAACAAATTGTTGCTACCTACGATTGTGCGCCCTTTAGCTGCCGTGCCACGGTTGATTGTCACGTTTTCGCGAATCAGATTGTTGTCTCCGATTTCGGCAGTCGATTCTTCACCGCGGAACTTGAGGTCTTGCGGAATAGCCCCGATAACAGCACCCGGGAAAATGGTATTTCCGTTACCAATACGTGAACCATATAAAATATTGGCATGAGCCATGATTTTATTGTTGTCACCGATAACCACGTTTTTATCAATGAATACAAACGGTGCAATTTCTACATTTTCTCCGATTTTAGCTTCGGGATGAATATACGCTAAAGGACTTATCATTTGAATTTCCAATTGTTAATTACTTATTTTTTACTATTTGTGCCATGAATTCGGCTTCGCAAACCACCTTTTCCCCAACGAATGCGTAACCTTTCATGGTAGAGACGCCACGACGGATAGGGGCTAATAATTCCACACGGAATATCAGCGTATCTCCCGGCACTACTTTTTGGCGGAACTTCACACCGTCTATTTTCATAAAATAGGTAGAGTAACGTTCCGGTTCGTCAACAGAGTTAAGAACGAGCAAACCGCCTACTTGTGCCATTGCTTCTATCTGGAGTACACCCGGCATGACAGGCTCTTGCGGGAAATGGCCTTGGAAGAAAGGCTCGTTGGCTGTAATGTTCTTGACACCTACAATATAGTTGGCTCCGATTTCGATTACCTTGTCTACCAGTTGGAAAGGATAGCGGTGGGGCAACAGCTCACGGATACGGTTTACATCCATTATCGGTGCACGACTGCAATCATATCCCGGTGCCTGTATTTCATGCAGGCGGATCTCTTTCCGCATCTGACGGGCAAACTTATTGTTGATGGTATGTCCGGGACGGGTAGCGATGATACGTCCTTTAATCGGTTTGCCGATTAAAGCCAAGTCGCCGATAACATCCAGCAGTTTGTGACGTGCACACTCATTCGGCCAAACTAACGGTTTGTGGTTGATATAGCCTAATCTGTCGGCATCCATGTGGGGAACCCCCATTACATCTGCCAACTTATCAAAACTTTCCTGCGACATCTTGCGTTCGTAGATAACGATTGCGTTGTCCAGGTCGCCCCCTTTGATTAATCCCGCAGAGAGCAGCGGTTCTATTTCGCGGACAAAGACAAATGTGCGGCTGGCAGCCACTTCGTCTTTGAACTTATTCATGTCTTCAAGCGTAGCGAATTGGTTCGGGATGATAGTCGAATCGTAAGAGACCAATACATTCAAACTGAAGTTTTCGTCCGGCAGCACAATGATGGAAGAACCGGTAGCTTCGTCCCGGAACTCAATCTTTGACTTGATAATATAAAAGTCCTTGACAGCATTCTGTTCTACTGTCCCTACACGTTCTATTTCATGTACATAATATTGTGCACTGCCATCCAAAATAGGAAACTCCGGACCGTTTACCTGGATGAGACAGTTGTCGATGCCCAATGCATAAAGGGCTGCCATACCATGTTCAACAGTGCTTACTTTCACTCCGTTCTTCGACAACACGGTGCCGCGGGTGGTCTCTATCACGTTGTCGGCTACTGCATCGATAGTTGGTTGTCCTTCTACGTCAATACGCTGGATTTTATATCCATGATTGTCCGGAGCAGGATTAAATGTAACAGTGAGGTCAAGTCCAGTGTGAAGACCTTTCCCGCTCAGTGAAAAGCTATCTTTCAGCGTTTTTTGTTTCAGCATTGGCTACTTATTTAATAGTTGTTTTAATTCTTCGATTTCTTTGCGTAGGTTACGCAACTCTTTCTGCATATCCGGCAGGTTTCTTTGTACAACAGACGCCTTGAAATATTGTTTAGGTTCCATAGGAGGAGTCCCGATTAGCTGGCTGCCGGATTTGACATTTCCGGGCACGCCGGATTGTGCACCCAGACCTACTTTATCTCCAATTTTCGAATGTCCGGCTATACCTACTTGTCCGCCGAACATACACCATTCCCCTATTTTGGTAGAACCGGCGACACCTGCTTGCGCTGCCATTACCGTATGCGATCCTATTTCGTCGTTGTGTGCTATCTGTATCAGGTTATCCAACTTGACACCACTGTGCACCACCGTAGCCCCCATCGTGGCACGGTCTACACAAGTATTTGCACCTATGTCTACTTTATCTTCCAGTATCACGATTCCGATTTGAGGAATCTTATCATATCCGTTCGGGGTGGGCGCAAAGCCGAAGCCGTCTGCTCCGATAACCGCCCCAGAGTGAAGAATACATTCATTTCCTATGCGGCAGTCGTGATAAACATTTACATTTGAGTAAAGCAGGCAATTATTTCCTATCTTTACACCGTCTCCAACAAATGTATGCGGATAAATTTGAGTATTGTCTCCCACTACGGTATTTTCACCGATATAGGCAAAAGCACCGATATATACGTTCTTACCTATCTTGGCACTGGGGGCAACAAATGCTAATGAATCGATGCCCTGTTTTTTAGGCTTGCTCATTTCGTAAAGGTTGAGCAACTTTGCCAGGCTTTCGTATGCATTGTCTACTTTGATAAGAGTAGTTTTGATTTCATGTTCAGGAGTGAAGTCCTTATTAACCAAGACAATGCTTGATTGTGTCTCATAGATGTAAGGTGTATATTTAGGGTTTGACAGGAAAGAAATAGCTCCGGGCATTCCCTCTTCTATCTTAGCGAATGTGTGTACCGTAGCGTTTTCGTCTCCAACGATTTCCCCTTGGATAAATGCTGCAATTTGCTTAGCCGAGAACTCCATGTCTTTAATTTAAAATTTAATTAGTTCACAAATAACGGACTTTTTTTTCAGATTTCCGTGTTATTGCATGAATATTTTATACTTATCTATGTAATCTCTGGTAGCAGAGATAGTATTTCTTTACCTTTTTGGACAATAACGAGATGTTTAACATGTCCGATGCTTCGGCAATATTTTTGATAGTGCCGTCTTTGTAGATAATGTCGATACTGTCATCTGCCGGGTTGTACATATTCTTTTCGATGCTGGGGGTAGAGACAAAATAGTTCGCTTCGGAAAGTGTTATGCCTAATTGTTGGCTGATTTGCAAAGTTAATTCTTTTATTCTTTCTTCACTAACCGGTTCGGATGAAATTTCCACTTTAAAGATATTCCGGTTAATCATTCCCGTACTTAAGGTGGAAAGAACCTTGTCCGTATGGGTACTCCATACTTTCAGAGCCGTCCATATATCGTTGTCATCCAGTTGGATGAAGTTTTCCAAGCAATCGGGGTTGGCATAGAACTCTTCAGGAGTGATGTTTCTGTAGAGGAAGAAGTGCAGTGCCGGTGATGCGAATAGCTCCACTCCTTGCGCAGCCAGTTCTTTGGCACGCAGAAGAGTGCTGATAAGCATCTTTTCGTAAGCAACCGAAGTCTTGTGCAGATATACCTGCCAGTACATCAGGCGTCGTGCCGTGAGGAAATTCTCGATGGAGTAGATTCCTTTGGATTCGACGACAAGACGGTCGTCCGCTACATCAAGCATCTTGATGATTCGTGCCGAACCGATATTCCCTTCCGTAACCCCTGTATAAAAACTGTCGCGGCGAAGATAATCCAACCTGTCCATGTCCAACTGCCCGCTGACAAGCTGATGCAGGAAGCGTTTTGGATATTCGTCCTTGAAGATCTGGATGGCAAGGCTGAGCTGTCCGTTCATTTCCTTGTTCATCCGTTCCATCAGCATGAGTGAAATCTCTTCGTGGGTGATTCCTTTTACAATGGTGTCTTCCAGTACATGAGAGAAAGGACCATGCCCGATGTCGTGCAGCAGGATGGCAGCCTGCACGGCTTCCGCTTCACTGTCGAAGATGAAGTTCCCCTTGGCGGTCAGTTGGGTGATGGCTTCACTCATCAGATAGAAAGCGCCCAAGGAGTGTTGGAAGCGGGTATGCTGCGCACCGGGATATACTACAGACGATAGACCTACCTGTTTGATGCGGGTAAGACGCTGCAACAGGGGATGCCGTACTATATCATACAACAAGCCTTTCGGGATATTGATAAACCCGAATACCGGGTCGTTGATAATCTTTCTTTCGTAAGACACTTTGTTAACGGGGTTAGTGGTTAGTGATTAATTAGTGGTTGGTGCCTGTTGCGATAGTATATCGCATAGCCGTTAATCAATAGTTATCAATCGTTAATCACTTTTTTCAGCTCCTCTGCCATTTGCGCTTGCACCTTTTGTGCGGCGCTGCAGGCAGCTTCGGCAAAATTCTCGGTCTTGTCCACGTAGATTATGCCGCGTGAAGAATTAACGATCAATCCGCAGGTACTGTTCATTCCGTATTTGCAAACTTCTTCGAGTGAGCCGCCTTGAGCGCCGATACCGGGAACAAGGAGGAAGTGGTTGGGGACTATTTTGCGGATATCCTCAAAAGCACGTCCTTGTGTCGCACCTACCACATACATCATGCGGTCATCGTTTGCCCATTCCTGCGATTTGCGCAGTACCTTTTCAAACAGACGTTCTCCGTTCGCGTCTTCAGTCAATTGGAAGTCGTGAGAACCTTTGTTGGAAGTCAGTGCCAGCAATATCACCCATTTCCCTTCATAAGTGAGGAATGGAGTAACGCTGTCTTCACCCATATAAGGAGCCACTGTGACTGAGTCGATATCCAGCTCTTCAAAGAATGTACGGGCATACATGGCAGAAGTGTTTCCGATATCGCCACGCTTTGCATCGGCAATGATGAACTGGTCGGGATAATTATCTTTGATGTATTTTACAGTCTTTTCAAATGCAATCCATCCTTTTACGCCCATGCTCTCGTAGAAAGCCAGATTGGGTTTATAAGCGATACACAAATCTGCTGTTGCATCGATGATTGCTTTATTGAAAGCGAAGATCGGGTCTTCTTCTTTCAACAGATGTTCCGGGATTTTCTTGATATCGGTATCAAGTCCCACGCAAAGAAATGATTTCTTGCGCTTTATGTTTTCAAATAATTGTTGCTTATCCATCTTGTTATTTACTATTATACGATTTGCCATTTATAATTAGAAGCTCCGCTCTTGACTTACTATTTTCTACAACTCACTTCCCTTTCTACAACTCACTTTCCTTCAACCTTTCCGCATTTTCTGCTACAATCAGGTGGTCGATACAGTCTTGTATATCTCCGTCCATGAAAGCGGCGAGATTATAAATCGTGTAGTTGATGCGGTGGTCGGTGATGCGGTCTTGAGGATAGTTGTACGTGCGGATTTTAGCCGAACGGTCTCCGGTCGATACCATTGTCTTACGTTTGGAAGCAATGTCATCGATATATTTCTGATGTTCTTTGTCGTAGATGAAAGTACGGAGACGGGCCAATGCGCGTTCTTTATTCTTCGGCTGGTCGCGCGTTTCGGTACACTCGATAAGGATTTCCTCGGCAACGCCTGTATTCGGATTCTTCCAGATATATCGCAGGCGTACTCCCGATTCTACCTTGTTGACATTCTGTCCGCCGGCTCCGCCGCTTCGGAAAGTATCCCATTTGATTTCGCCTTCATTGATGACTACATCAAATTCTTCCGCTTCGGGAAGTACGGCTACCGATGCTGCCGAAGTATGTACACGTCCCTGTGTCTCTGTAGCCGGAACGCGTTGCACGCGATGTACTCCCGATTCATATTTCAGAGTTCCGTAAACATTGTCGCCTGTGACGCTGCAAACTATTTCCTTGAAGCCGCCCGCCGTTCCTTCGTTGGCATTGGATACTTCCATTTTCCAACCTTTTGTTTCACAGAATTTGGCATACATGCGGAACAAGTCGCCAGCGAAGATGGCTGCCTCGTCACCACCTGCGCCGCCACGGATTTCAAGAATGGCATTCTTGCTGTCTTGCGGGTCGGCAGGGACAAGCATCAGTTTGATTTCTTCCTCCAATGCCGGAAGTCGTTCCTGGCTGTTGTCCATCTCTTCTTTTGCCATTTCGCGCATCTCGGCATCCGACTCATTGGAAAGAATGTTTTTGGCTTCCTCAATGTTGCCCAACAATTGGATATATTCCTTACGGGCTTTCATCAAGTCGTCCAGCTCCTTATATTCCTTGGTCAGTTTGACGTAACGCTTCTGGTCGGCGATTACCGATGGGTCGGTGATAAGGGTTGATATTTCCTCAAAACGGGCTACAAGACCGTCTAACTTCTCTAATATGGTACTGTTGTCTGCCATTCTTTAATATCTGAATTCTCCGAATTCGCTTTTTATAATTAATTCAGTCTTGTCGCATTCCTCGATACGTCCTACGATTTGTGCCGGGATGCCGAATGATTCGGATATAGCGATAACTTCTTCCGCGTGTTCCGGTGAGAGATAGACTTCAAGACGGTGTCCCATATTGAATACCTTGTACATCTCCGCCCAATCGGTGCCGCTTTGTTCTTGAATGGTCTTGAACAATGGAGGAACGGGGAAGAGGTTGTCTTTTACAACACGCACGTTCTCCACAAAGTGCAGCACTTTGGTTTGCGCGCCGCCCGAGCAGTGAACCATTCCGTGAATTTCGGGGCGTAATGCATCCAGCAGTTTCTTTACTACGGGTGCATAGGTGCGGGTAGGAGAGAGCACCAATTTACCTGCATCAACCGGAGAGTTTTCTACGCTGTCGGTCAGTTTCAGGTTACCCGAATAAACCAGTTCTTCGGGAACTGCCGCATCATAGCTTTCCGGATATTTCTCTGCAAGATATTTGCCGAACACATCATGGCGGGCGCTTGTCAGCCCATTGCTGCCCATGCCGCCGTTATATTCTTTTTCGTAAGTAGCTTGTCCGTAAGAAACAAGGCCGACGATAACATCGCCCGGACGGATGTTGGCATTGTTGATGACGTCCGAACGTTTCATGCGGCAGGTTACGGTAGAGTCTACGATGATGGTGCGCACCAAGTCGCCGACATCAGCCGTTTCACCCCCGGTCGCATATACGCCTACGCCCATCTCGCGGAGTTCGGCAAGTAGTTCGTCTGTTCCGTTGATGATGGCGGATATCACTTCGCCTGGAATCAATAACTTATTGCGGCCGATAGTTGAAGAAACGAGGATATTGTCTACGGCTCCTACACAAAGCAGGTCGTCGATATTCATAATCAGAGCATCCTGAGCGATACCTTTCCATACGGAAAGGTCACCGGTCTCTTTCCAGTACATATAGGCAAGTGACGATTTGGTTCCGGCACCGTCGGCATGCATGATGTTGCAATATTCCGGGTCGCCTCCCAATATATCGGGAATGATTTTGCAGAATGCTTTCGGGAAAATTCCTTTGTCGATGTTCTTGATGGCGTTGTGCACATCTTCTTTCGATGCGCTTACTCCACGCATCATGTATCGTTGATTACTCATGAGTTATAGAATTTTTTGTATACGGTGACAAAAGTACTGCTTTTTTTTCGTACAGCCAACTATTTTAATGAATGTATCGCTCTACGAACTCGTGGACTTTATCGGTATACTCTTGTTTATTCTCTTTGTATGAAACTGCATGAGCGGCTCCCGGAACAATCCAAAGTTCCTTTGGCTCCGGTTTTGCCTCGTAAAGCGGATATACCATCCATGTCGGGACGTAGGTGTCCTTGTCGCCATGGATAAACAGCATCGGCAATTCACACTTGGCCACCTGCTCCAGTGAGGAGGCCTCTTTGAAATTCCAACCGTATTTCTTTTCGCACAGCCGGCTTGTGGTGTACATCAACGGAAAAGGAGGAAGCCCGAAAGACGACTTCAACTCGTGTGAGAATTCATCCCATACGCTGGTATAACCGCAGTCTTCCACAAAGCACTTGACGAAAGGCTGTTGCTTCTCGCCGGATACCATCATGGTGGTGGCGGCACCCATCGAAATGCCGTGCACTACCATTTGCGTGCTGTCTCCGAATATGTTGTTGGCAATGTTCATCCACTGCAACACATCCAGTCGGTCTTTCCATCCCATCTGTATGGCGCGTCCTTCGCTTTCTCCTTGGTGCTGAAGTTCGGGAAGCAGAATGTTGTATCCTAAGTCATGGTTGTACAGATAACCGATCATAAACATACGGATAGCATTGTCCGTATATCCGTGAACGATAACCGCAGTCTTATCAGTCGGTTCGGGAGCGGCGGTATAGTAGGCGTGAAGCTGTATGCCATGCGGATTGATGATAAAAGTATCTTTTAATGCATCTGCCTGTCGCAGGCTATCCACCCACGGGCGCAGAAACGGATAATTCCTGTACATAAACGGATAGGAATCGGCATCTTTTGACAATATTTTTGCATCCGGAGTCAGAGAGAAGTTCAACATATAGAAACTTCCCCCGATAGTACAACCGGTTAGCATCAGCATGATGATGATAATACTATAGACTGCTTTTTTCTTCATATAAATGATACCTCTTACCTTGTATTCTTCCTCGCCTCCTAAAAAGAGGACGGGGAGATTTTATTTATGCCAGATTTCCCAAGCGGCAAATGCCTGGAGGAGCAACATCTCAAGACCGTTTTTTACGACAGCGCCTTGGGCTTCTCCCTTTTTCATGAAAAGAGTGACGTTGGGATTATATAACAAATCGTATAGCAAATGGTTCGGGGTAAGCAAGTCGTAAGGTATATTGGGGCAGAAATCGACTTTGGGAAACATGCCGACAGGGGTACAGTTTACGATAACAGTATATTCTGCCATGATTTCCGGAGTCAATTCTTCGTAAGTGAGCAGGCCGTCCGCTTTATGAGTGCGCGAAACGAATACGGTTTCTATTCCTAAATTCTTCAAGCCATGGTAGACAGCCTTGGAAGCACCGCCGGTGCCTAAAATCAGAGCCTTTTTGTGATGGGGTTGCAATAGCGGCTGTATGGACTGGGTAAAACCGATGATATCGGAGTTGTAGCCAACCAGCTTGACCTTTCCCTTCGGTTGGCGGATAATCTTGATGACATTCACCGCACCGATTTTTGCGGTATCGGGATCAAGTTCGCTCAAGAAAGGAATTACTTGCTCCTTGTAGGGAATGGTGACGTTAAGACCGCATAGATTGGGGTTCTCTTCAATGACCTCCATGAAATCATTGATGTCGGGAATCTCAAAATTTACGTACTCCGCATCGATACCTTCGGATTTGAACTTTTCATTAAAGTATCCGATTGAGAATGAATGTCTCAAAGGATAGCCGATTAAACCATATTTTTCCATAATACGAAAAGATTAAATAAATCAATCATAAAAAACTCGCTATTTTGTCGCGGTGTAAAGTGTGCAGATGCCAAAGGTTAGCCGCTTGAATTTGACTTCGCTGAATCCGGCTCGTGAGATGACTCCTTTCATGATTTCCCCTTGGGGGAATACCTTGATGGTGTCCGGCAGATAACGGTAGGCACTGTTGTCTTTGGAGAGAAGTTTGCCAAGCAGTGGGATGACGACTTTAGCGTAAATGGCAAACAGTTGTTTCATCGGGAAGCGGTCCGGTGTGGTTAATTCCAAAATCACAAGATGTCCGCCCGGCTTCAATACCCTGCACATTTCGGAGAGCCCTTTGTCGAGATCCTCGAAGTTGCGGATGCCGAATGCTACGGTAATGGCGTCAAAATCATTGTCGGCAAAAGAGAGCGAAGTACAGTCCTCCCGGGCAAAAGAGATTTTGTCCGAGAGTCCTTCCTTCTTTACTTTTTCACGTCCCACATTCATCATACCTTCCGAGATGTCCGTACCGATCAGTTCGGCAGGTTGCAGTTGGCGGCAGGCAAGGATGGCAAAATCCCCTGTGCCGGTAGCTACGTCCATCATACGTTGGGGATGGAAAGGGCGCAGCCAGTTGATGGCTTTACGACGCCAACTGCGGTCGATACCCAGTGACAAGGTATGATTCAGTTTGTCGTAAGTATGCGCGATGTTGTCAAACATACGCTCCACCTGTTCGCTCTTCTTTCCTTCCTTGTCGTAAGGCTTGATATGTTGTTGCGGGTAGTCCATTCTTATTTATTCAAGAAATTCATTACATTCTTTTCGATACGTTCGATGATATTGCTTGTATCTTCTTTTACGAATTTCTCGCCGGTGATGTTTTCGAACAATTCGATGTAACGGTCACTGATGCTTTGTACGATAGCCGGAGTCATTTCAGGTACTTTCTGACCGCTCTGACCTTGGAAACCGTTCTCCATCAGCCATTCGCGGACGAATTCTTTAGAGAGCTGTTTCTGTGGCTCGCCTTTTTCAAACCGTTCCTGATAACCTTCCGAGTAGAAATAACGGCTGGAGTCCGGAGTGTGGATTTCGTCCATCAGGTAGATAGTGCCGTTATGCTTGCCGAATTCATATTTGGTGTCGACAAGAATCAGTCCGCGTTTTGCCGCGATTTCAGTACCGCGTTTGAAGAGGGCCAATGTATATTTTTCAAGCACTTCATAGTCTTCGGGAGTTGCCAATCCTTGCTTCAGAATCTCTTCTTTAGAGATATCTTCGTCGTGCAGTCCCAGTTCGGCCTTGGTAGTCGGGGTTATGATAGGTTCGGGAAATTTCTCGTTTTCGCGCATTCCGTCCGGCAATTTTACGCCGCAAATTTCACGTACGCCGCTTTTGTAGGCACGCCATGCGCTACCACACAGATATCCGCGCACAATCATTTCTACCGGAAAGCCTTCGCACAATACACCGACAGTAACCATGGGGTCTGGTGTAGCCAGTTTCCAGTTCGGGCAGATGTCAGTTGTGGCATCAAGGAATTTTGCTGCAATCTGGTTCAGCATTTGTCCTTTGTAAGGAATGCCTTCGGGCAATACTACGTCAAAGGCCGAAATACGGTCGGTTGCTACCATGACAAGTTTTTCGCCGTTGATGTTGTACACATCACGCACTTTTCCGTGATACACACTTTTCTGTCCCGGAAAGTTGAAATCTGTTTTTGTTAATGCTTTCATAATGACATATATATTAAAATTATGCTTCTTTCTTTAATTTCCCCGCAGAGGATGCGGAATACCCAAAGGACTTATTGAAATATCAGGATTAAATTCTCTGTGTACTTGTTGTTCTCTGTGGTGAACCATTCCGTTCGACTTTCATTTCCTTGTCGGCTTTCTTTTCTTTGTCAGCTTTCATTTCTTTGTCGAATTTCTCGTAAGCATCCACGATACGTTCCACCAGTTTGTGGCGTACGATATCTTTCTTATTCAATTCGACAAAACTGATGCCTTTTACTCCTTTCAGAATACGGAGGGCTTGCACCAATCCGGATGTCTGCGAAGCGGGAAGGTCAATCTGTGTCATATCTCCCGTCACAATCATTTTGGTGTTCATACCCATACGGGTGAGGAACATTTTGATCTGTTGCGTGGTGGTATTCTGCGCTTCGTCAAGAATCACGACTGCATCATTCAAGGTGCGTCCGCGCATAAACGCCAGCGGTGCAATCTGTATAATGTTCAATTCCATGTACTCCTTTAGTTTGGCGGCGGGTATCATGTCTTGAAGGGCATCATACAGAGGTTGCAGATATGGGTCAATCTTATCTTTCATGTCACCGGGCAGGAAACCGAGTTTCTCTCCTGCTTCCACGGCAGGGCGACTGAGGATAATCTTTTTAATTTCTTTGTTTTTTAGGGCGCGTACGGCAAGTGCGATGGCGGTATAGGTTTTTCCCGAACCTGCCGGTCCGATAGCGAACACCATATCGTTCTTGGCGAATCCTTCCACCAGTTTCAATTGGTTTTCGCTTCGGGGAATGATAGGTTTTCCTGTGACGCTGAATACGATCACGTTTCCGGTTTGTTCCGCTTGCGGAGCATTTCCTTTTATAATATCAATGATAACTTCTTCTTTCAATGAATTATATTCGGCACAGTACTTCTCAAGTTTAGTGATATTTTCTTCGAAAGCGCACATCTCTTCCTCATCGCCCAACACTTTGATGACATTACCACGGGCAACGATACGTAGCTTCGGGTATAAAGCTTTAATTAACTGTATGTTGGCGTTGTTTACGCCGTAAAAAATAACCGGATCAACATCCTCAAGAACAATCAGTTTTTCTATCATTCAATTGTATTAAAGAAAAATTTCTGCAAATTTAATGAAACGTTTTGGATTCTATGATTGTTTAGGGTCGAATTTTATCGCATTTTATACTCATCTCTCGATTATCTGGCGGTGATGTGGAAGCATCCTTGCTTTAACTCATATTTGATATAGCATTTCTCTGCTTTCCGCAAGTCTCTTAATACTTCGGACAGAACGAGCTTCAGCGTATCCGAACTCACATCTTGTAAGGGTCGCCCGTCTTCATCTTCCACTTTTTTGAAGCGCTTCCAACTGATATCGAAAGTAGCCCCGAAGCAATGTGCTGAGTTTGCGGAAGCGTTCCCGTTTCGGCGACGCAGGCGTTTCACATCGTTTTCAGTGCGAAGTACCGATGTTACAATAATCTGATTCGGATTCAATCCTTTGGCAGTCAGTGAATCGAGAAAATTGGAGCCGATTGTTTCGAGTAAAGCACTGGCGCGGGGACCAAGGTAGGGGATG
>CAKUYM010000023.1 GCA_934716785.1 uncultured Bacteroides sp.
GCCTTGTTCTCAGCCGCCTCCATGATTTCTCGTTCTCCGGGTCCTTTATCATTGATGCCGCAAAGATGTAGTATTCCGTGAATGATGACACGGTGCAGTTCATCGTCATAAGATGTTCCGAATTGCTCTGCGTTGGTACGTATCGTATCCAAGCTGATAAATAAGTCGCCGGATAGTCGGTCGCCTTCACAATAGTCGAAAGTAATGATATCCGTGTAGTAATCGTGTTGCAGATATTGACGGTTTACTTCCAGAATCTTTTCATCGGAGCAAAAGATATAGGCGATTTCGCCCAGTCTTTTTCCATAGGAAGCAGCTACGGCCTTTATCCATTCCGTAGTCTCGCGTTTCTTGATATCAGGCATCTTGATGCCTTCTGTTTGATAAGTTACAGCCATAATTGAGTGTTATGATTTAAAAGAAAAATAAATAACTGATTAAGATAGCGGCTATGATGCCGGAAAAGTCGGCAATTAATCCGCAAGTGACAGCATTGCGGGTTTTGCTGATACCTACACTGCCGAAATAGACGGCTAAGATGTAGAACGTAGTATCCGAAGCTCCACGCACTACGCAACTCATACGCCCTACAAACGAATCCGGACCTGATTCTTTCATCGTATCGATCATCAGACCGTTGGCACCGCTACCGCTGAGAGATTTCATCAATGCCGTAGGCAACGCTCCTACAAAGCTGGTATCCACTCCACATAATCCTACTAAATAACCGATGCCGCCCACCAGAAAATCCATCGCTCCCGAAGTGCGGAAGACTGCGATGCCTACAAGAAAGGCTACCAGATAAGGGATGATGCGTACGGCGGTGGTGAACCCCTCTTTGGCACCTTCTACAAAAGAGTCGTAAACATTGATTTTCTTCCTGATTCCTGTCAGGATGAACAGGATAATGACGCTGAACAACAGTATATTTGCTATCAAGGTAGAGTAGGTACCCATATCCTCTCGTGATACACTTAGAAACAGATAAATCAACCCTGAGAAGAAAAGGCAGATAACTCCCATCAAAATCAGAACTGGCTTATTGATTAAGTTTATCTTTTGAGAGACGCTGACTGCTATGACTCCGACTAAGGTTGAAATGAAGGTGCTTAGCAAGATGGGGATAAACACGTCCGTAGGTTGTGCTGCCCCCATTTGTGCACGATATACCATGATACTGATAGGGATGATGATGAGTCCGGATGTGTTGATCACTAAGAACATAATCATCGGATTGGATGCGGTATCTTTTTTCGGGTTCAGCTCCTGTAATTCTTTCATCGCTTTCAGCCCCAACGGGGTGGCGGCATTATCCAACCCGAGCATATTGGCAGACATATTCATGAAGATGGAGCCAAGCACAGGGTGCCCTTTGGGAATGTCTGGAAACAACCGGCAGAGTACAGGACTCAGGAAACGTGCCAGTGCATTGATCAATCCACTGTTCTCACCGATTTTCATGATGCCGAGCCAAAGTGCTAGAACGCCTGTAAGTCCAAGGGATATTTCGAAAGCAGTCTTTGAAGAATCGAATGTGGAGTTCATGATGGCAGTAAATATCTCGGTATCTCCCAGAAAAATCACTTTTATGAGGGCGATGATAAAGGCGACGATAAAGAATCCTATCCAGATGTAATTTAGAACCATAAGCTGATAGTGTATGTATAGTATAATGCAAAAGTAGTTATTATTCGTCTTTCTTGTACCGAAAATGAATGTAAATCTCTATCTTTGTCTCCTACTTTCAAGAAATAAATGGAACAGGAAGATTTTGACATACGCGAACATCAGCTTACTTCAAAGGAACGGGATTTTGAGAATGCACTCCGCCCGTTGAACTTTGAGGACTTTAGCGGGCAGGATAAAGTGGTGGATAACCTTCGCATCTTTGTGAAGGCGGCACGCTTGCGTGGCGAGGCACTCGACCATGTGCTGCTGCACGGACCTCCCGGATTAGGAAAAACAACTCTTTCAAATATCATAGCCAATGAACTGGGCGTCGGGTTTAAGGTGACCTCCGGTCCGGTGCTTGACAAGCCGGGTGACTTGGCCGGTGTGCTGACCAGCCTCGAACCGAACGATGTGCTCTTTATTGATGAAATCCATCGTTTGTCTCCCGTGGTGGAAGAATATTTGTATTCTGCTATGGAGGACTATCGTATCGACATTATGATCGATAAAGGTCCTTCGGCACGAAGTATCCAGATTGATTTGAATCCTTTTACATTGGTGGGTGCCACTACACGCAGCGGTCTGCTTACGGCTCCGCTTCGTGCTCGTTTTGGTATAAACCTGCATCTGGAGTATTATGACGATGACATTTTGAGCAACATCATCCGCCGTTCTGCCTCCATTCTGGATGTACCTTGTTCGGTACGTGCGGCATCGGAGATTGCTTCTCGTAGCCGCGGAACACCGCGTATTGCCAATGCATTGCTTCGTCGCGTGCGTGACTTTGCGCAAGTAAAGGGCTCCGGTTCTATTGATACGGAGATAGCCCAGTTTGCGTTGGAGGCATTGAACATCGACAAGTATGGGTTGGACGAGATAGACAACAAGATACTTTGCACCATCATCGATAAGTTCAATGGCGGGCCTGTGGGGCTTACAACCATTGCTACGGCTTTGGGAGAAGATGCCGGAACGATAGAGGAGGTTTACGAACCTTTCCTTATAAAAGAGGGGTTCATGAAGCGGACTCCCCGTGGACGTGAGGTGACGGAACTTGCTTACAAGCATCTTGGAAGAAGTCTTTATAATAGTAATCAAAAAACGTTGTTTAACGATTAATGCGGAGTAGTATTGCCACTACTCGATAATCACTTGACTAAAACATGGCCGGACTGAAATCATTAGCAAAAGATACAGCCATTTATGGACTGAGCAGTATCGTCGGTAGATTCCTCAATTATATGCTGGTGCCGTTGTACACGGCTGTATTGCCGGCTTCTACCGGTGGTTATGGAGTGGTATCGAATGTTTATGCGTTCACAGCTCTGATGCTTGTGCTGCTGACATTCGGCATGGAGACCGGTTTCTTCCGTTTTGCAAATAAGTCGGGAGAAGATCCGATGAAGGTATACGCCAACTCTCTGCTTTCTGTAGGGGGCGTGTCTTTGATATTTGTCCTTCTCTGCCTGCTCTTCCTGCAACCGATCTCCAATCTGCTGGACTACGGTAACCATCCGGAATTCATTGCGATGATGGCTGTCGTAGTGGCTTTGGATTCTTTTCAGTGCATCCCCTTTGCTTATCTACGTTATAAAAAACGGCCGATAAAGTTTGCAGCCATCAAACTGCTTTCTATTATCGGAGGAATCTGCCTGAATCTGTTTTTTCTGTTGCTCTGCCCGTGGCTGAATGTTCATTGTCCGGGAAGTATCTCGTGGTTTTATGATCCCGATTATCTGGTAGGTTATATCTTTGTCAGCAACCTGATAGTTTCCGCCGGTCAGATGTTTTTCTTTATCCCGGAACTGAGAGGCTTTGCCTACAAACTGGACAGGGCATTGTTGAAGAGGATGGTTGTTTATTCTTTCCCGATACTTATTTTGGGATTGGTCGGCATTCTGAATCAGACGGTGGACAAGATGATTTATCCGTTTCTTTTTGAAGACCGGCAGGAAGGATTGGTGCAATTAGGCATTTATGCAGCCACCAGTAAGATTGCGATGGTGATGGCTATGTTTACGCAAGCCTTCCGCTATGCGTACGAACCGTTTGTTTTTGGAAAGGATAGGGAAGGAGACAACCGGAAGATGTATGCGGCTGCAATGAAGTATTTCCTTATATTCTCGTTGTTGGCTTTTCTGGCCGTTATGTTCTATCTCGATTTGTTGCGTTATCTTGTCGCTGAAGGATATTGGGAAGGCTTGGGTGTTGTGGCTATCGTGATGCTTGCGGAAATCTGCAAAGGTATCTACTTCAATCTCTCTTTTTGGTATAAGTTGACGGACGAGACGCGTTGGGGGGCTTATTTCTCCCTGATAGGCTGCGCTATTATTGTAGTGATGAACATCCTGTTCGTTCCTACTTACGGCTATATCGCTTCCGCTTGGGCTTCCGTTGCCGGCTATGGTGTGATTATGCTGCTGTCTTACTGGATGGGGCAGAAAAAGTACCCGATTCAATACGATTTGAAAAGCCTCTGGCTGTATGTATTGCTTGCGGCAGTGCTCTATGTGATTGGAGAACAAGTGCCGATCTCCAATCTTGTGCTTCGCCTTGCTTTCCGCACAGTGCTTTTGTTGTTGTTTGTAAGTTATATTATCAAACGGGATCTTCCTTTGAGCCAGATTCCAATTGTTAACAAATTTGTAAAGGGTGGAAAAGGATAGATATGAAAATAGATATTTGTGGCTGCCTGTTGTTGGGTGATTGGGCAGATATAATACTGATATAGAATAACGAATAAAAAAATGAAACCATGAAATTCAGACTGACTGCAGTTATCATCCTTTCCCTTTGCCTGTCGAATGTTTTCGCCGATGAGGGTATGTGGCTATTGGGAAATCTCAAGAAGAACAAACAGACAGACCGGGTGATGAAAGGACTTGGCTTGCAGATGCCCGTAAATAAAATATATAATCCTAAAAAGGCTTGTTTGGCGGATGCTGTTGTTAGTTTTGGAGGCTTTTGTTCGGGAGTCGTTGTTTCTGAAGACGGCTTGGTATTTACCAATCATCATTGCGGATTCAGTAGTATCCAGCAACATTCTTCGGTTGAGCATGACTATCTGAAGGATGGTTTTGTGGCGCGCAGCCTTGAAGAGGAGTTGCCGAATCCGGAGCTATATGTCCGCTTCCTGCTCCGTACGGAGGATGTCACCAAACGGGTATTGTCTGCTGCCAAGCCTGCTAAAACGGAGTCGGAACGACAAATGCTTGTGGACTCTGTGATGAATGTGATCGGGATGGAAGTATCGGACAAGGATTCTACATTGACCGGAGTTGTGGATGCTTATTATGCGGGAAATGAATTCTGGCTTTCTGTTTATCGTGATTATAATGATGTACGTTTGGTATTTGCTCCCCCTTCTTCTGTCGGCAAGTTCGGATGGGATACGGATAACTGGATGTGGCCGCGTCATACAGGCGATTTCAGCGTATTCCGGATCTATGCCGATGCAAAGAATCGTCCGGCTGATTATTCGCCCGAAAACGTCCCGTATCATCCTGAATATGTGGCTCCGATCTCTTTGGATGGATATAAGGAAGGCTCGTTCTGCATGACGCTCGGTTATCCGGGCAGTACGGAACGTTATCTTTCTTCGTATGGTATTGAGGAGATGATGAACGGCATCAATCAGGCAATGATTGATGTGCGCGGAGTGAAACAGGCTATTTGGAAACGGGAAATGGACAGGCGTCCGGATATCCGCATCAAATATGCTTCTAAGTATGATGAAAGTTCCAATTATTGGAAGAATAGCATCGGAACCAATAAGGCTATCAGGCATCTGAAAGTGTTGGAGAAGAAACGCACTGCTGAGGTTGCACTCCGTGAGTGGATTCAATCGCATCCCAAAGAGAGGGAAGACTTTCTTCATTTATTCTCTTCACTGGAATTGAATTATGGCAACCGACGTGAAACGAACCGTGTTTTGGCTTATTTCGGTGAAGCATTTATCAATGGTCCCGAACTTATTCAACTGGCTCTTGATATTTTGAACTTTGACTTTGAGGCGGAAGAAAAACAGGTGGTAAGCCGCTTGAAGAAGTTGTTGGAGAAGTACGATAACTTGGATATTTCTATTGATAAAGAGGTCTTTGTCGCCATGTTGAAAGAGTATCAGGCAAAGGTGGACAAGAAGTATCTTCCTGCCATGTACGAAAAGATAGATACGCTTTATGACGGGAATATCCAGACTTATGTAGACTCTCTGTATGCGACTTCCAATATAACTTCTCCCAAGGGCTTAAAACGCTTTTTGGAGCGAGATACTACTTATAATCTCATAGAGGACCCGGCTGTCGCTTTAAGTCTTGACTTGATTGTGAAATATTATGAGCTGAATCAGGGTATCTCTGAGGCATCCGATCAGATAGAACGAGATGAACGGCTCTTTAATGCCGTTATGCGTCGGATGTATGCCGATCGTAATTTCTATCCGGACGCTAATTCGACCATGCGTCTGAGTTTCGGGACGGTAAGCGGTTATTCACCTTTCGACGGGGCTGTTTATGACTATTACACAACCGTGAAAGGTATTTTCGAAAAGGTGAGAGAGCATGGCGGAGATATAGACTTTGCTGTTCAGCCGGAGTTGTTGAGCCTGTTGTCTTCCGGTGACTTTGGCAGATATGCCAATGGGCAGGGGGATATGAATGTTTGCTTTATCTCTAATAATGATATTACAGGCGGAAATTCAGGCAGTGCCATGTTCAATAGCAAGGGAGAGTTGCTCGGTCTGGCTTTTGACGGGAACTGGGAAGCTATGAGCAGTGACATTGTGTTTGAACCGGATTTGCAACGTTGCATCGGGGTGGATGTACGCTATATGCTTTTTATAATAGAGAAATACGGAAAGGCTGGAAATCTGATTGAAGAGTTGAAAATAGCCCGGTGAGACCGGGCTATTTTATCGCTTTATCGCTTTATGGTTAGTTATGATTGGTTATCCTTGGTGTGTTTTACACTATTCTTTTGCTCTTCCCTGTATTGACGCGGTGGCATTCCGAATCGTTGGGCGAATAGCTTATAGAATGTTCCCCGGTTGGAAAAGCCTGTTTTATCCATGATTTCTTCAATGGTGAAGTTCTTGGTTAACAATAAGCGTTCGGCAACCGTAAGACGATACTCTTTGATAATATCGGCCGGCGACTTCTCTGTTATCGGCTTTAATTTACGATAAAACTGTCGGGTGCTATATCCCAATTCACTGCTCAACAAGTCAACTGAAAGATCCGGATTTTCGATATTCTTGTCTATAATTTCCATCACTTTATTCAGGAAGTCATGGTCTTCCTGGTGTACAAGATTTCCGTTATCAACTTGGAAAGAGCTGAATGCAGAATTATAATACTCTTTCAAATCAGATTTCCGCTGTATCAGTCGGTAAACTATCTTCTCCAGATAATTCACATTGAACGGTTTGGTGACATAGGCGTCTGCTCCAGAATCAATACCTTTTACCTGATCGTCCTCATGATGCAGCGCAGACAATAAAATAAGCGGTATATGACTCCACAATTTGTTTTGTTTGATACGACGGGCGAAAGAAATTCCGTCTATATCGGGCATCATCACATCCGAGATAATCAAGTCCGGCTGTTTCAGCTCTAAGCTGGCCAAAGCATCCTTGGCATTGCTGAAGGATGACACATTGTACTTATCGACAAGAATCTCTGAGACAAACCAAAGCATGGAGGGATCATCGTCAATAACCATGATTGTCTGTTTGGAAGCATCGAAATCTACTACGGTCTTCTCTAATTTCAAGGGCTTTTCATGAATATTCGGAGAAATGTCTTTAGGCATTTCTTGCGTAATGTCTTGCTTGGTTAATGTCAGTTCCGGCAATGTCACAATAAATGTCGTTAATTCATCGGGCACACTCTCAACAGTGATCTGCCCGTTCAGCAGCTCAGTCATACTCTTACATATGGCTAATCCGAGCCCATTTCTTGAATTACTTCCATTCATTTCGAAAGAATCTAAAATCTTGTAGCGGTCGAATATCTTAGCAAGATTCTCTTTAGCTATTCCTTTTCCGGAGTTGGAAATACGGAAAATAAGATGATTGTTTTCAGTTTTCAGATCAATGGTGATAGAACCTTGTTTCGGTGTATATTTGAAGGCATTAGATATCAGATTATTGATTATCTTGTTGAAACAACTAATATCCGTATTCCATAAGACATCGGGCTGGATGTTCAGATAATAGCTCAAATTTTGGTTTTCTGCTAATTCTGTGAATGATTCTGCAATGGTTCTAATCTTATCCGATACTGCTATCTGTTGGATTGAAAGAGACTTGTTTCCTGTTTCCAGCCTGCGGAATTCGAGTAGTTCTAAAATCAAGCTATTCAGTCTTTCTGTATTTTGTTGTATCATTTGCCCGTATTTGCGAATATATGAATCGGAATTCGGATACGACAATATTTTCTCACACGGACCATAAATCAGTGTCAGCGGTGTACAAAACTCATGTGTGATATTAGTGAAGAAACGGAGTTTTGATTCGTAGATTTCCTCTTTCTTCTCTCTGTTCATGTTCTCAATCATACGGTGTTGTTTGTAGCGATATCTTTGAACAAACTGATAAATCAGGAAGAGGCAGAGAGACATGAATAGAATAAAATAAATCCCATAAGCCCAATAACTCAGATACCAGGGGGGGATGACATAAATGGACAGGGATCGAGGCTGACTTTCTTGTCCGTTGATATTGTTTTTGTATTTCACCAATAAAGTATATTTACCGGGTGATAGATTGGAGAATATAGCACTGGCTGATGTTCCGCTTTCTATCCATTGTTGGCTTACTTCTTCCAGTTTGTAAGAGTAGGAGTAATTGTTGCCGTTGATGTAGTCGATTGCTATAAAATTAATGCTGAAAAAGTTTTGGCTATACTTCAACTGAAGTATCTGTTCTCCATTCTTTTCTTGCAAAAAATCATAGATATTATGATCTTTTCCGAAGATGGTCAGACTCTTTAAATGTATTTGGGGCATATAGTCTTTCATTGTGTAGGTATTGGATTTGATTGTCACAAATCCGTTTGTTCCTCCAAAAAATAATGCATCAGTCTGCTTATCATGATAGAAAGCTCCATCGCTAAATTCAGTAACGGATAATCCGTTTTCCCGATTGTATGTTTGCCCTGTATTGGTTTGAGTATTGAATCTTACTACTCCCTGATTAGTACTGAGCCAAAGATTATCTTGATAGTCTCCCAAAATGCCATGTACGGTATTGTTTAGAAACAAATCGCCCTCATTGTGATGGTATAAATTGTCTTGATTGAAATATAGTAATCCCGACCCGGTTCCAAACCAATATCCCTTTTGATTCTTGTAAATGGCAAAAATATCATTGGTTGTCTGACTGTTAACGATATCATCAAAACGATATGGAGTAAGTTTCTCTGTATTGATATTCAACTTATAAGCCCCGCATCCACGGTTACCAAACCATAATGTGGAGTCATTCTCTTGAAAAGAGATAAAAAAATAGTTGGAAGCCATACGGCCATTATCCACTACTATTTTGGTAGCCGACTTTAGGGTGGGAGAGGCATTATTTTCCTGAAAAATAACTTTCACAATCCCTTTTCCGACAGTAGCTATCCATAAAGTTGAGTCGTTCAGTTCATTTATGGAATGTACATATTTCAGTGTTTCTCCATTGATGATTACCGGAAAATCTCTAATCTGTTTCTTTTTGTATGAATAATAGTTGAGGCCGTTTTCCGTACCGATCCATAGCTTGTCTGCGGAACCGGGCGCAAAACAGTAAACGGAGTTATCTGTCAGTGCGCTATTGCTGACCGAGATGCGGTCAAATGATTCTGATAGAGTGCTTTCGGGAGAGTAATTCTTGATGCGTAATATTCCATCACCTTTAGTCCCCACCCATAGTGTATGTTCATGATCGCGGTACAATGCGCGTACTGGATTGTTTATTTGGTATACGGGAGTATTCAATAAATTGTTGGTAATAGAAAAAGCATCGTTGAAAAACATGTATATTCCTTGTCCGTCTGTACCTATCCAGACAATGTCTTGAAATTTGTCTTTCATCAGACAGAAGATGCCCGAATGAATATTAGTGGATTGTTTCTGATATTTGATCTTTTGGTCGGACATATATTTGAGCACAATCAAACCACTGCTTTTGAACCCTATGTAGTAGTCATTTTGCTGTTTGATGATGGACGAGACCTCTCCTTGTTCATTAATTTCCGTTTTGAGATTTGCGATGAAGTATTGCTGCCTATTATTGAAATCATATTCATACAGTGAATAGGTTTCATCAATAAAATAGACTAAATCGTCTTCAGAAAATGCCCATAGCAGTCTTTCTTGGTGTTTGAATAGGTTATTGGGAATTAGAGTTACATTTTGTGCTGTCTTGCTGATCTGATAGCTGCGAGTGCCATTGTCCGAAGTGAAAATCCACAAAGTATTATTGGCGTCGATAGTGACGGTCAGCACCTCTCCGAATGGAACCCGCGGAATATCTAATTGCTGAAAGACTTGTTTTTCCCGCTGAAAATAGTAAGTGTTTCCATCATCTTTTACAATGAACAGGTCATTATCATTGCTTTTTGCCATGAAGTTCCTGTCTTTGAACTCTGAGAAACTGCGGCAGCTCTGTTGTTTGGTATCCAATTGGTCAAGTCCGTAATTTGTTTGAATCCATAATATATTTTCTTCGGTTTCCATGATATTGTTAATCAGGTTGCCAGACAATGATGTCTTGGAAGAATTGACGGGATTGTATGCATGCAGGTTTTTATCGTCGAAGATATTCAAACCATCGCACGAGCCAATCCAGATAATGCCCTGCTGGTCTTGATAAAGAGATAGGATGGCGCTATTGGACAATCCGTCCTGTTGGGAGAATTGCCGTAAGCTATATGAATGGGCTTGGTGTGAAAAGCAACACAAGATACAAGCCAATAGTGAGATTCTGAAAAAGTAGTGTCTGTTTCTCATTTTGTATATCGGACTAATTAGCTGTCACAAATGTATATATAAATCATGAATTATATGTCGGTGTGATAAGAAAAAGTCAAAATCATCGCTATTTCAAAGTCCGGATAATAAAAAATATCCCTTGCTGCAACTATATGTAGCAAGGGATATTTCCTATCGTTTGAGCATACAGGTTGGCATTTGTACCCGCGCTTTTTTCACCAATTCCTCTTGCGAATGACTTCTTTCCAATGGAATCATCATGAAGTTGAACACAACAGGTTGGGATACAAGTTCGTATTTATCTAATGGCCCCGGACCGCAACTTCCATTACCCAATGGCCGATGCTTGGCATCCAGGCAGAGAATAGTTTCTTTTCGCATTGGTATCTCATACTTATGTATCAACCTTTTAAAATCAGTAGAGTCTACCAGATCTTGTGCTTTTACATGTAGTGCGGAGGCGGCCATTTTGTCTTCCGCAACGAAGACAAATCCTATACCTTCCGGATTGGTGATTGCCATCCAACGTACATCTTCATGATTTCCCATTTCTTGCGGCTTGATGTAGTCAACCCATTGGTTGGAAACGTGGTCATCATATACCCCTATATAAGTAGCGTCTTTGCGGTCAACGTAGTTTTCTAAAGGACCACGCCCATACCAACGCATCCGTTCAAAACTTTCGGGTAGCTCTATACGATAACCTATACGTGGAATGATTATTCCGTTTTCGGTCGGAATAATAGTACTGTTTACAAGGATAGTTCCATCGGGAATCACGGTATATTGTACTTCATTCTCGAAGTTGAGTTTCTCTTTCCCTTTATATATGTTATTGACACTCAATATTATCTTGCCACTATCTTTCCTCACTTCCCAGTTGCCCGCTTCTTGTGTCATGTGATATAAACCTTTGCGCTGCCAGTCTCCGGCTGCATGTTTGTCATTATCAGTCGGAGCACGGAATGTATTCAGTTCCGGTCCTTTGCTAAGGAGGTCTGTTCCATTCAAAATGTATGAGGAGAGAGTGCTTGTCTCTTTAGAAAAAACAGCTTTAAAGTTATCTCCTTTTACTATATAGCTTTCTTCTGTTTCGCTCAGATTGATATTACCTTTGACTAATTTGAATATCGGTTTTGCACTGTCGGAGAGTTTTAGCTGTTCAGATGCCACTTCATAGTCTGCTTTCTCCCATTCAGTATCCCTCTTTAGTCGAAAGCTGAAATTGATAAAGTACTCAGCCCCGGGGATTCTTTTCACTTGTGTATCGGAGATAGTTATAATCTTACTTTTCTGTGCATTCAGGTTCAGTTCTTCCAGATTGCCGGACAATATGACTTTCCCATCTTCTGTTATTTCATATCTTCCATATAAATCGTCTAAGTCAGCATGAAATCTTTTGTTGGTTATTTTATATCTGCCATTCCCTTCAGCCGACACGCTTAAGGGCTGATATATTTTCTTTACTTCATAGGATTTGGCTGATAATGTCCGGTCAGGGAAGATAATTCCGTTTGTACAGAAGTTGCCATCATTGGGCTTATCGCCGAAGTCACCTCCTACAGCCATGTAGTAGTCTCTTCCATCGGGTGTAGGCATCTTGATGCCTTGATCTATCCAGTCCCAGATAAACCCACCGAGAAGCGCCGGATAGCGTTCATAAGTCTCCCAATACTCCTTGAGATTACCGATGGCATTTCCCATTGCATGGGCGTATTCACAAACTATATGCGGTTTCACTGCCTCCCCCTTTTTCGTTTTTTCAAGCCGTTCCTTACCTACATTTTCCAACCATTGCACACTTGAGTACATTGTGCTGATCACATCACAGAATGTGCTGTTTCTTTCATAGTGTGTAGGACGTGTGTTGTCTAATCTCTTGATAGCCTCTACTGCTGCTTTAAAATTGATTCCATCCCCGGATTCATTCCCCATGGACCATATTGTAATAGAAACATGGTTTTTGTATCGCTTCACTTGATTTTCATTGCGTTCTGTGAATGCCTTCTTCCAAGATGGTTCGTGAGACAATGACATAAGTCCATGACATTCTACGTTGGCCTCGGCAAGTACGTAAAGTCCGTATTTGTCGCACAAATCATAGAAATAAGGATTATTGGGGTAATGAGATGTCCGTACAGCATTTATATTTAATGCTTTCATTAGTTGTACGTCCTTTTCCATTTCCTCTTTGGATACAGTACGTCCATTTATAGAACTGTGATCATGCCTGTCTACTCCTTTAAATAGAGTGGATTTTCCGTTGATAAGAATTTGTCCGTTTGGGGTGAGTTCAATCTTGCGGAAGCCGACTTTGACACTGCGGACATCTGTCACTTTTCCCTTTTGTTTTAACAACAAAGTCAGATTGTATAAGTTAGGGGTCTCAGCAGTCCACTTCTGTGGATCAGGAACTTCAAATTGCATACTGTTTATTCCCATCTTGGCATGCATGGAATGCGTAGCAATTTCATTACCTTCTAAATCTGTTATTTTCACCTGTATATCATTGTTGCTTTTCTTTCCGGTGATTTCAAAATCCAGAGATACCGTAGCATTCTTGTAATCCTTGTCCAAATTGGCATGGAAGAAGAAATCCCTGATTTGTGTTTGAGGGGCCGACCATAGGAATACATCTCTGAAGATACCGCTGAAACGCCAAAAGTCTTGGCATTCCAAGTAACTTCCATCTGTGAAACGATATACTTCGACTGCCAGTACATTTTTTCCTGTTTGCAGGTAGGAGGTAATATTAAATTCAGCAGGCAGATAACTATCTTCCGAATAGCCTACTTTTTTGCCATTCACCCAAATGTAGAAACCTGCTTCTACTCCATTGAAACGGATGAATACATCTCTGCCTTTCCAAGATTCTGGTAAAATGAAATCCCGGCGGTAACTGCCTACCGGATTGGGCATAGTTGCAAAAGTATAGTCTGCCGGACGGGGCTGAATAACATTGGGCCATTCTACATGTCCCCGCTCGCAGAAGGGGTAGATGGTGTTGCAATACAATGGCTTGTCCCAATTCTTATTATGGCGTACAGCTTCTATCTGCCAAGTGGCGGGTACTTTGATATTGTCCCATTGGCTCACATCATAGTCGGAGCGGTAGAAATCCGTTGGTCTGTCCTTAGGATCTGCCACCCAATGGAATTTCCATGTACCGTTTAAGGTTACATAGTAAGGAGATTCCTCTATTACTGATGTAATAGCCTGTTGCTCGTCAGCAAAAGGAATAGCTACTTGGCAAGCCTCTTCTTTGTTTACCCCTGAGATTTGTTCATTGTTCCATTCCGCTTGTCTGCTATCTTGTGCAATCACATGCAAAGGGATAAGTATCCATATAATTAGTGTACAGAAAATTGATTGCTTTCTCATATATTACAATTACATTATATTACTGATTATCTATTTTTAGCTTCTTCCAATTTTGACTGGATTACATTAAGAACCGCAGCTATATTAAATTTCTCATCAGTCTTGTACCATTGTTCGAATGGTCCGTGCTGAGTGAGATAAATAGCTTTTCTTGCAGAGAGCATTTCATCATAAGCCATTTGCAGGTTGTCTACCAAAACAGCTTTGTCTGCTTGATATTTATAGGCATAAGTGAAATGATAAAGGGTTTTGCTGAGGTGTTCCATGAAACAGGAATAGGCCAATAGATTATCATAGAAAAAACGTTGATAACGTTTCTCTAACTTCGGCATCAACTTTTGGGCACGCTCTGTGACTTCTGCAAATTTTCCGGCAGACGTTTTCATGCCCACTAATATGGCATCTACTTGGGTCTCGACTCCATTGTCTTCGGGTATTATGCGGAAAACACGCCCCGGTACACGTTCATACATATAGAGATCTGGCAATGGTTTGGGATTGAAATGAAAGAAGTCTTCGCCTATATAAGAGATAGCGCGTGCGTAGCGTTGGTCTTGGAAGATAAACTGGCGTTCCATACCTCCGGGAAAATCGGACTTGCGTTGTGTCCAATAAGAATAGAAATAATCTTTGTATAAAGCAGCAACTTCATCTGCATATTTCTCTCCGAAGTATTGGACTGCATAATCATGATTCCACTTATCTGAGTTATAAGCATCATAATCCCATAATAATTTAGCATTGGCAGACATTGTGTACATATATTCACGGAAATTGCCAGAGTTGACAACCGACAAATATAGCGGTGATTTACTGTTCACGTAGCGGTAGTTGAATTCCATTTTCCACGGTCCTTCTGCCGGAGCCAGATGTGAGCCGGTAGATGTAAATTGTAGATTCATGTAATAGCCAAGTTTGACCGGAGTTTTCGGATTGAACTTTTGTATATCGTTGTAAGGATAATGATCTCGGCGTCCGGAGCAGAATGTCCAAATCATGTTCTCATTAGCTGGCGGCATAACTAAACCGGCTGTTACCAGATCGGCCATCTCATCGTAAAAAGTGGTGCGAATATACGGCTCTTTTTCTTTAGCGTATTGTTTTATGATATCCGTTTGTATCTGCAGCATCTTATTGATTACTTCAGCACGTTCTGATTCCGTCTTTGGAGCATCCGGGAATAATATCCAGAATGGTTGGTCGCCCGAACCTCTGAAAGCAATGTTCCAAATATTTTCTACTCCGCTTTCCACTACAGTCTGCGCGCCATATTCCCAAAGTTCCTTTAGTTTGTCGATATTAGCCAATGATAATTCGGGAATCTTTTTCACTTGCCTTACGTCCTTCCAGTACTTGTTCCAGTTTGCGAAAGTCGTGTTGAGCATGAACATATGATGTGAAGTGACTACGATGCCATATTTCTTGCACATCTTCATCCCTTCACCTATACCGGGATATGCCAAATCTGCATCTTCGAAAGTATTTAATTTCAGACGGAGTAATGTCTCATAGACTATTTCATTATTCAGGGGTGATAATTTTGTCCAACTTCTATAAAGGTCCTGATCATTGGGAAGCCAAGAACGATAGCGTACCTGAGGGGATTTAAAGAAAATGTCCGTATCTTTAGGTATCTTAATCTTGTCTTTATGTTCCGGAACCCATGAACACCAGAACCATAATGGGGGGACTTTTAGGAATTGCTCAGCAAAAGTGTACACGGCATAGATAGCACCGCGCATATCTTCTCCATCCAGATAAATTCGGTTTGTCCGATTATCTACCCATACGCGATGTGATTCAAAACCATCGAGTGGGGCAAATTCTTTTAAGGGCAAATTTAATTTATTTGTTTCTCTATTGACAACGACGATAGTCGGTTTACCGTTGTCAGGAAGCGTGGATGTTATTTCTGGCTTTACCCCGGTCACTTTCTCAAAGTCACCTGTCAATGTTTTTACAGCCAGCGACAATGGTTCAGCTTCATTTTTTGCAATTACGATTTTAACCTCTTGCGGATTTATCTTTATCATGTCATCACACGAACCAATGACAAAGGCAATTATTGCTAAAATCAGAATCTTAATATTTTTCATGGCTTGATTTCTTTTAATTCACGATTAGGTTTCAACACATTATTTGTCTTACTTGAAAATTTCTTTTTGTTGGTAAAAGCAGCTGTGGCACGAATGTCCTCAACGGATGCGCCAAACTGAATTTCATATCTGCCTGTTGCTGTTTGCCATTCGGAGTCTGCTTCGTTAAATGATGCCAAATCATAAGTGCTGACATGGAAGTGAAGTGTCTCGCTCTCGCCCGGTTTTAGTGTATTTGTTTTTGCAAAAGCTTTTAACTCTCTGACAGGTTTGTCCAACCCATTGTTCGGAGCTGCAACGTAGAGCTGTACAGCTTCTTTGCCATCGGCATTACCCGTATTTTTTACAACTATGCTGGCTGTAAAACCGTTGTTGGTAGCTTTCACGACAGGCTTGCTGTAAGAGAATGTAGTATAGCTCAGTCCGTAACCGAAAGGATAAGAAACCTTCTTGTTGAAGGTGGTGAAGTATCTATAACCTACATAGATTCCTTCCTCATGTAGCGTGTAGTCTATATTCCGGCGATTATCACCATACTTGGAGCCTGTGCCGGTGGGGAAGTTGTTTACGGCAGGTATATCGGAGGCCATGATCGGAAAAGTCATTGTTAGTTTGCCGGATGGAGTCTGTTTGCCCAATAGCACATCAGCTACAGAGTTACCGCCTTCCTGACCGGGTTGCCATGCCATCAGCAGAGCATCAGGCATTCCTTTCCAGGAGGCAGTTTCCATAACGTTGCCCATATTCATGATCACTACCACTTTCTTATTCAGAGCATGGAAAGCATTACAAATATTTTCCAACATTTCTCTTTCGTCAATTGTCAAATTGAAGTCATTGTCAATATGGCGGTCATATCCTTCACCGGCTTGACGGCCAATAGTGATAATCGCTAAATCATTGGCTGCCGCCAATCGTTCGATACTGCTTTGTGAAACTTTCAGCTCTGCAAGCTCCCTTCTTTCACCACTCACTTTATTGGTTTTATCGTTAAAGTCCTTGTGGCTCAAGTAAAGCTGCTTCAGATCTTCATCAATAATCAGTCCTGCATTGGTCAGTCCTGTCATTAGATCTATCACATATGGTTTGTTTACATTGCCTGAACCTGTCCCTCCGGCGATGAAGTTGTATAACGTTTTACCGAACAGAGCTACCGTTTTTATGCCTTTCAGAGGTAAGGTTTTGTCTTTATTTTCAAGTAATATCATACCTTCTGTTGATGCTTGGCGGGTAAGAGCGGCATGTGCATCCAAATCGGGCTTGTTGCTGAATTTATAACCTTTGAAACGTGGTGTTTTTATTATCATTTCCAGCAGTTTCTTTACACGTGCATCTACAATGTCTATTGAGAGAGTTCCTTTCTTTACATTTTCAATAATATCAGCTTCCTGCCAGTCATGTCCGGGTGTCAGTAGCTCATTCCCGGCTGCTATACGGTCAAAGGAAGTGCGGTGCTCGTTAGTCCAATCTGTCATTACCAAGCCATCATATTTCCACTCGTCACGTAGAATTGTAATCAGTAACTCCGGACTTGATTGTGTCCATGTGCCATTCAGACGATTGTATGAAGACATCACTGTCCAAGGCTTGGATTTTTGAACCGCAATTTCAAATCCTTTCAGGTACACCTCGCGGAGTGCCCGTTGCGAAACAACCTCATTTACTTCAATACGGTTGGTCTCTTGGCTGTTCACGGCATAGTGCTTGATACTGGTTCCCACTCCGTTGCTTTGTACACCATTAACATAAGCCGCAGCCATAATACCCGATACAACAGGATCCTCAGAATAATACTCAAAATTGCGCCCGCACAAAGGAGTACGTTGTATATTCATGCCCGGTGCCAGCAATACGTCACAACCATATTCCAGTGTCTCCTCACCGATGGCTTTACCTACATTTTCCACCAGTTCGGGATTCCATGTGCAGGCTAATGCTGTACCTACAGGAAAGCCGGTAGCGTAATAAGTCTGTGAGTTTCCTTTGCGTGTAGGATTGATACGTACACCGGCCGGTCCATCTGTCAAAATAACACTTGGTATGCCTAAACGTTTTACTTCTTGGGTAGTTCCTGCGGCTCCCAGTACGCTGTTTTTGCTCAGACTGTTTTCGCGTCCTACCAACAGGCGTGCTTTTTCTTCCAGAGTCAGCTCCTTCACAATTTGGTCTATGTTATCCGCTTTTAGCGTTAATCGTTGGGCGTAGCTATTCATCCCAACCATAAGTAAAGTTCCTATTGCAATTATTTTAATTCTCATGGCATAATGTTTTTTATTAATTCCGTTGGGCAAAATTGGCATTTTATTTATAAAATAGCGTATATCGTTGTGACTAATATGTACGTTACGGGAACAAAGACATGAATACAGACATTTTTGTCAGTCCCGTAGTATATATGGCATATACAGTTGACCATATATCATACCGGCTATATCAGGTAAGGAATAATAAACAATAAGGGGCTATCCATAAATACCGGATAGCCCCGTTAGTGTCAGTCAAGGAAAAGACCTTAATTACTGATATTGCTGTTATTTGTAATCATTCGGCCATTTCTTAGGCGTAATATTGGTTTCAGAACCGTGATAGCCTGGTGTTTGGTTGATATGTCCCAAGCGGTTAGCTTCAACAGTTTCGAAGGGAATAGGCCAATAGATGTGATAAGCACGAATAGTGTATTGGTCGCCATCATTTCCGTCGGGTCCTTTGTTGGGAAGATGCTTCTGATAGAAATTGTTTTTCTTCATGACACGATCATAAAAGAAATTGTCGGTCGAAAAGTTAGCCTTGCTGTAAACCTTTCCATCATATTCCTTTCCTGTAGCTACAAAAATCTGAGAAATACGGGCCAATTCGGTTTTACGTGGCTCTTCTCCATGGAGTTCGCGAGCACGCTCATCGAGAATTTCGTCTATACCTACACTCGCTAAAGGAGCTGCTTTGGCACGCTCGCGGACTGTATTCACGTCTTTAGTCGCATTTGTTATATCCCCTTTCCACCAATAAGCTTCAGCGCGGAGCAAATAGGTCTCTGCAAGTCTGAATACATACCAGTCAGAGTGTTTACCGCTTTGTTGACCGCTACGTGTTTCGGGCACGATGAATTTATTGGGGAACGGATAATAAATACGTATAGAGTCTTTAGGATTAGCAAGGCTGCCCTGTTGTACATTCTTGCCATACCATTTGCCGGCACCTCTGTTGTTGTACACCAAATCAGTCATTACCCACCAGTTAGGTTGCTTATGACGGAGGTCGGTTTCATTTTTGTTGCCGGCAGCTTCTGTCCATAAATCGTAATTATATAGATTGCTGGCACGAAGTGAACCGATGCCACGGCCAATCTGCCGATATTGGGAACCATTTCCGTCTTTGTCTATAGTATAATAGCTCACCCCGTCAACAACGACTTCTAGGTTCTTGTTCAAATTATCCGCCATACCATTGATACCGTCCGGAGTTCTGATCTTACCGCTGTCGCCCCATTTGGGAAGGTAATTTCGCATAGTGGCTATTTGTGATTTAGCACCGTCCAGCTGTGCATCTGAGCCATCTGTAGGACCACGGTCTACAACTGTGTATATAGCTTCTGCGTTAGCAGGTATTGATTTATTGGCATGATAATGAAGGTCAAAGATTACATCAAGCGGTGTGTTCGCACCAATCGCTAATGCACGGTATCCTTTGTCTACACTGCTTTTAAAAGCCTCGTCGCCAACAGTCTGGCAATCAGCCAATGCCCCGAAACGAGTAGTCATCAAATGATGCTTACCGTCATTGATAACTTTGTTGGCTGCTGCAATAGCACCGTCGAAATCGGATGTTGCCAAGCAGAGTTTGGTGAGCAGATGATAGCCGGCAGCGCGGTTTGGCGTACCATAGTCAGCTGTTTCTGGGATGTATTCCACATATTGTGACAACTCTTCTTTCATGCATCTCAAGATGCTTTCAGATGTGAAAGAGTAGAAGTCGAGGCGAGGAGTCTTGGTGGCTTCGAGTACTAAAGGCACATCACCGAATTGCAAAGTCAGGCGATAGTAAGCGTAACTACGGTAGAAATAGCATTGTCCTAATACAGCACGGCGTTTATCTTCTGCCATGTTGACGGTTTGTGCCCCATCAATAATATAATTGACGCGTGAGATAATTTTCCATCAGTTGTCCCAGTTGGTACGAATCTTGATGTCTTTATCAAGGTTGCCGGTAGGCTGTACGTCTTTTTCCAGATTGACAGGGATGTTGGAACCTTCCGACCCCATGACTGCTACATCTGAGAAAACAAGTTCGGCTAAGATCGGAGCCATGTGATCATAATATTCATCGCGGACGAGAGAAGCGCAGCTGGTAAGTGTGGCATCAAAACCTTCTTCATTGACCAGCACATTGTCGATTGTGAAGATGGATAGTGTCTTAGGAGATAGAAAGTCATCGCTACATCCGGCAACCATCATGCTTCCCAATGCAATTGATAATAATATATTTCGTTTCATAAGTTTTGTATTTTTAATATTAGAATTTCAGATTGACACCAAAGTTGAACTTACGTGGTACGGCTCCACCGGTATTTTCGGGATCCCATACAGGCCAAGGAGACCATACAGCAACATTCTCCATGCTGCAATAAACTTTGGCGGACTTCAATCCGAGACGACCGATAAATTTGGATGGTACATTGTAACCTAAAGTGATGTTAGATAGACGAATGAAGTCCGTTTTAATATAGTTGGTAGTCGTTACGGCATCAATGTCACGTTCTGACATACGTGGGTACTTGTTGCTACGGTTCTCTTCTGTCCAATAAGGGATATCGAAATCGCTCAAAGTAAGGGCACCGAAGTGTTCATAGTTATAGTTTTTCATACCGCCAAATGCACCGTACAGTGTAAATGAGAGAGAGAAATCCTTAAAGACGGTAAAGTCATTGGTCATATTGATAAAGAAATGGGGATTCTTGTGACCGAGGAACTGACGATCATCTTCCGGCCTATATTCCCCATCGTTATTTACGTCTACCATTTTATAGTCGCCGGGATAATAACCTGCATACGCTTTTCCATCTGCTCTGGCTGCCTCTAATTCTTCCTTTTGCCAGATTCCGTCAGACTTGTAGTCATAAATAGCATCAATGGCATAGCCTATGTACCAACCGTTTTGAGTATCATCCTGTTCAACACCATTTTCGTCATAGTCTCCATAGAGGTGGACAATACGGTTGCGATATCCTGAAAGTGACAGGTTGGTGAACCATTGCAGCTTATCTTTCAAGTCTATGTTTAAGGAGTTAAGTGTGATTTCCCAACCTCTATTATTGATTTGTCCCATATTTGAAGCTACACTTTTTACACCTACAATACTGGGCAACTGACGGTCGAGCAGCAAGTTGGTAGTTTTAGACAGATAGTATTCGACAGTTCCATTCAGACGATTGTCAAAGAGATTGAAGTCGACTCCGAAGTTGGTAGCTGTAGTCTTCTCCCATTGCAGATTATAGTTGGCCAGGCGATTGATTGTAAGTCCTGATTTAGTATAATAAGCACCGGATGAAGCATTGGCCTGCAAGATTTTAATGTTGCCCAATGTTGCCATTGCGTCATATCGGCCGATAGCAGAATTACCGTTGGCTCCCCATGAAAGACGGAGTTTCAAGTTATTCACCCATTTGGCATTGAAGAATGGTTCATCTGATATTCTCCAACCTAAAGCCATTGTGGGGAAAGTAGCATGCGGATTGTTCTGTCCGAATGCAGAGTAGCCATCGCGACGAACAGCCGCCGTTACGTAATAGCGGTCTTTGTAGATATAGTTGAGGCGGGCAAGTAGGGCTTCACGCGTGTCCACTTCATCATTGCTTGAAATCACCGGATTCACACCCAACCCCATTCCGTGATACCCAAGTATGTCTGTCGGATCGAAGCCGGAATTAGACATTGCGTCGTACCAAGATTGATATTTCTCTGCATTCTGCATCAAAGTTACATCAAATGCGTGGCTGCCGAATGTTTTATTCCATTTGAGTATATTTTCGATTGTCCAAGCGTAAGAACTGCTATTGTGACGATAAGCATAACCTCCGGAGTTGTTGGCCGGACTGTCGGCAGAATCATGTCGATAATGCTTGTTGCTGGTAAAATTATTAACGAGATTCAACGTATAAGTTATGCCGAAAGGAAGAGTAAGCATTCCCCATACTTTTGTATTCAGATCGTATGTCTTGTTCATATCGTCGCTAAACTCACGCGTAAGCAACGGGTTACTGCCACCGTCTTGCCCTCCGTTATCGAATGGATATTGTTTCATTACACCGTTTTCGTCATACAAGCTTGAATAAGGTGACATCTGGTTGTAGTTGGTTCCTACAGCAATACTGCCTTGGTTGCGTACGGCAAACTGGGCATTTGTACCGATCGAAATGTATTTATTGATGCTTGTCTCTAAATTCAAACGGCTGCGGATAGCCTCGTATTCATCGCCTACCACAAAACCTTCCACATTTGAATAACCGATTGAGAAGTAATACTTCGTACGCTCGCTGCCACCGGATACATTCATGTTATAGTCTTGCTTAAAACCTGTCTGGAAAATCAAATCAGCCCAGTCAATTGTATTTCCGGCTTTGTAATTGGCGATTTCAATCGGATAAAAGTTCAAACGGGTAAGCCATTCGGTTGTCGGGTCACCGCTTGCTTTGCTGAAAGACATCCATTCGTCAAGCGCAGCTCCCGAAAGTGAAGAGGGATCGTCATAGTAATTAATTCCGTTCACTTCATTGCTGTTTCCACGTACAGCTTTCATCAAGTTTACACGCATGTTGACATATCCGGGACCATCAAGGACTTTACGGATTTCATAAGGTTTGGTAAAACCGAAATTGGTGGATAGGCTGACTGTCGGAGCACCGCTTGAACCTTTTTTGGTAGTAATTTGAATAACACCATTGGCAGCGCGCGAACCGTATACCGCAGCAGAACTTGCATCTTTCATAACATCGATACGTTCAATGTCGCTAGAAGAGATGTCGGCCAAGTCGCCTTCCCAAATAATACCATCCAATACAATTAGAGGTCCGTTAGACGCTTTGATAGAGTTTGTTCCACGGATAAGGATATTGTCCGTGTTGATGTCACCTTTTGCACTGGTAGAGAAAGGAATGTTCATACCTGCTACAGCATTACGTAACAAATCTGTAGCATTTGCAGAAAAACGTTCTTCTTTTTTTGTCGGGTCTATTTGAGCGATGGCACCAGTCAAATCATTTTTCTTCACTGTACCATAACCGATAACGACTACTTCGTCCAATACTTCAGCATCTTCTGCAAGTTTCACTGTAATTACAGGAGAAACTCCAACAGTAACTTCTTGGGTTACATAACCTATGTATGAGACTACGATTTTTTCTCCTTGAGATACATTAGATAAGGTTACATTACCGTCTACGTCTGTGATTCCACCATTGGTAGAGCCTTTTACTACTACATTGGCACCGATTATCGGTCCTTGGGAATCTGATACTTTAACTGTGATTTTTTTCCCGATTTGAGCTTGTGATACAAATTCTTGTTTATCCGCTTCCTTACTATTCTCTGCCGCCGTTAGGTTTACAGCACCTAATAATAAAGTAGCAGTAATAGAGGCAAACGTAAACACTTGTCTGCTCTTAAAAAAATGTGTCATAATTTAAAATTTTAAGGTTTGATATTTCAAATCATTTAAATAGTGTCGTAAAATTAGAAATTATATGAATTTGTAATTGTATGCCACTTAGACATTTATGTACGAAAACAAGCAATGTCAAGCTCTAAGACATATATGACAAAAGAATATACAATAATGCTTTGTGTGCATTTACGATTAGTAAATCATATAATTGGGTATTAAGATTAGTGCAGTTGTTAATTGTGGTAGCTGTTATCATTTATCCAAACTTATGACCTTTTTAGTCGTTTCTCCCTTTCTCAAAATAATATGTTCATTGGAAAGCATAAAGTCGGTATTTTTCCACGCTTCCAACTGTAGGATAGCTTTACCATTCTCGATACTTCCGGCAATCTTGACACCTAATTTTGAATAGAGATTTCTGAAACTTATCCGGCCTTTCCACGGTAGGCACTTTCCTATTTCCAACTTGTTGTACCATTCGCAAATCAGATTATTAAGAAGAGACTGGGCTATCAAACCATTGGTCGTATTATAGAAGGTCATATTATACGTCTTACTGGTTTCATAAATCTGAATAAAATCCTTGTCTACATAGTTTGATTTTAACATATTGTTCCAGTCTTTCTGCCATCCTTCAGTGTCACCCATACGTGAACCGGCCAACAAAAACTCGCCCAATGTCCAACCGTAAAAATAAGGCTTCTTCGCATCTTTCGTACTCTCATAACGTAAGTTATAGGATTTCAATGCTTCTGGTGAGACTTCTGTTTCGGTGGGCAGGAAAGCCAATTCATTTAATTGTACGGGATGTTTTTGTTTGCCGAAGTCGTCCGGTCCGCTACCTGCACACGAATAATAAAATCCTTCTTTACCCTTTAATGGGGCAAACGCCAATCCTTCTTGTAGAATTCGGTTATATTCTCCATTTTCATCCAATCCGCAGGCTATGGCTTTTTGAAAACAGTACTTGGCACTATAGAGGGCGCAGAGATAATCTTTCTGATTGAAGCCGCCTCGTTCATCTTGCCCCATACTTGGAGTTACAAAAAGATGCCAATAGCCATCAGCCTCCTTGGAGCAAATGCTGCGATAGAAACGTGCGGACTCGATAATCAACGGCCATACGTATTTTCGCGTCCATACCTCGTCATTTACGAAGAGAGATGTTTCATAAGCCATTCGGGCCATATAGCCTGTGTTATGTATCTCGTAATAGAACTTATTGGGAGGTGTGGGATCATGATAACCTTCGAAATTTCCATACGGGAATACCCAAGGTGACAGAATTCCATCTACGCCCAGCAAGCGTTTTGTATAAGCTTTCATGCCTTCTATACGCTCGGCAAAATATTCTATCCATGATTTGGCGATATCTACATTGCCGGTCTGTAACAGCACCGGATGAATATAGGACAAGTCTTGTGGATAAGGGAAAGGCCAGCTATTTCCGGCAAAGCCGGTGGGTGGGGCCAATCCAAGTTTTTCATTGCCGAATGTCGAAAGGAAAAGTGCCATAGAACGTATCCACATACGCTGTGCTTCAGAATCAGAGAATTGGACAACAGCTATCTCATTCCACTTCTGATGCCACCAAGTACGGGTCTGTTCTAATGAACCGGTTACTGAAGTATTACTTTTTGCTTTATATGAGAGTAATATGTAGTTGTCTCCTTCTTTCAATGTAAAATGGAGTTTATTCTCTTCAGCCCGGACATCGGCATTGGAACGTATATAGAAAACAAATTCTTTTCCTTGGCAATTCAAAGATATTTTCCAATTCCCTTCTTCTTGCGTAATATTCACTATTTGCTCCACTTGTTGTGCGTAATGCAGTTTCATTATCGTTTGTGGCTCAACTACTATTGTAGGATGTGTATCCCCTGTCACATGAATACGGGTGGCTGACAGGTCTTTTTCGCAAGCATCAAACCATGTCATAATCTTCAACCTTGTTTGGTCGGCTGTAAAAGCCGTTTCGATAGTGCCGTCATAAAATGACTGATGCTGGCTGTAATCTGATATTGCCTCAAAAGGATTCTCCCAATAGATACGTGCCAATGGCAACAGATAATCGGCTCCAAATTTTGCCCGTATCCAATGTTCAATGTGCATCAGGTGAGTTTCACCATATTTGTGATCTCTTTCTACCAAAGAAGGATGTACGTGTAACCCTAATTGAGAGTAAGAACTGCCAAAGCAACCATTTCCTTGATTCAAAGGAAGTGTGGGAGCATCAACATATGTTGTACGGTAAATATCACCGGCTTCCACAGCAGTTTTTACATCCGGCTCTATAAGTGGCTGCTGTTCTTGGCAGGAACAGAGCAGACAGGCGGAACTCACGATGAGTATAGATATAATGCGTTTCATACAATCTATCAATTGTCTTTTATTTTAATAGATTTACAATCAATGGTTTGAATTTGCTTGCCAACTTTTGTCCCGGTAGCTTTCAAACCTTTCATACGAAAATCGGTTACATCGTCAAGCACCACAGTGGGACGATAGTCGGTATTGCGTTGGTGTACTTGAAAATTTTCTATTTGGATATTGTCGGCATGACGAATATAAAGCCCTCCTGCCGGATTGCTGTGACCGTACATCCTATTTTCGGGATAACCTTTCAGGGTCTCGGGCAACCTTTCAGTCATGGCTTTTTCACCGCCTTCATGTTCTACGATGATATCACGCAGTGTGATACCGCTGATACGGGCATCAGGTGCACCGGAAATCAAACAAGGTATAATGCCGTTCGCTTTAGCCGTAATATTGCTGAACTGCAGGTTACGAATGGTACCTCCATTTCCATGCCGATGGTTCAAGCAAACAAAGATGGGTGTGATAATTCCTTCAAGAACAATATTACTGAAAGATATATTTTCAATGGTTCCACCGTCTACACACTGTACTGTAATGCCTGATAATCCAGTATGTGTGCCCGGAGCTACTTTTCGATATTCTTTTGCCCAGTCCCAAATAACACTCTCTTCGGTATGTCGTACTACGCAATTGGAAAATACTATATTGCGGAAACCTGTGTAGGAGGAAGTGCCCAATTTTATAGGATTACAATTGGAGGCAATCACACAATTGGTGACCGTCCTGACTTTATCGTTTTTTGTCTAATATTTTTCAAATCTGTTTTATAGGTATCTGTAGCGACGATTTTAGCATGAA